>JAKORR010000426.1 GCA_029777735.1 Armatimonadota bacterium
CATGCGGCGCGATGTGGAGGCTATCGCGGTTTGGAGCGGCTGGGAGCTATCCACACCGTCCTTCACGCAGGAGTCGCCCGGGGTGTCCTCAAGCTTTCGGGTGACGGGTGGGGCGCCCGGGTCGCAGCTAACGGTATGGCCCTTCGTTGCAGCACTGGCTGAGCGAAGAAGGATTGCGGTATCTTATGTGGGCCCCGGAACGCCTGGGCAGGGCCGGTTCGAAAACCAACACGTGACAGTGAACTGGCAGGCAACCACGGCGGGGATTACGTACACCGTGGAAGTCAAGCGTCTGGGCTTCCGCACACTTGAGGAATTGTCGGCGCCGCCGCCGGCGGCCTTGGTGGCGGTGCAACGCAGAATTCCCTGGGCGAGTATTGCGGGCCTATTAGCGCTTGCCCTATCGGCGGGAATGATGACATACTATCTAGCGCGGCGCGTCATGCTGTCTCAGCAAGTGACCAACAGCCCGTCCGCAGAGGAGGAAGGCGTCCGTGATTGACTGGCGGGAGCTTGTTAAGTGGGGGGCCGAACAAAAGGCCTCTGACGTATTCTTCAAGCCCGGTTCGCACCCGGCAGTGCGGGTGAAGGGCCAGATCCAGCTCGTGGACGGCTGGCCGGAGTTGACGCCTCAGGACACGGAGGACATAACCCGGGGTATGCTGTCCGACCGCGAGTGGGAGCGTTTCCTTGACTACCCAGAGAAAGACGTGGGAATGACCATCGAGGGCGTGTGCCGCCTCCGAATCAACATTTACAAGGAGCGCGACCATATCGCCCTGGTCATGCGAATCATCCCCATTGTCGTCCAGACGATAGCGGATCTGGACCTCCCTCCTGTCCTGGCCGACATATCGATGTACCCGCAGGGCATGGTGCTGGTCACAGGGCCTACCGGCTGCGGCAAATCGACCACGCTGGCGGCGATGATTGACCACGTCAACAAGAATCGCCGCGCCCACATAGTAACGATCGAGGACCCCATAGAGTACGTGCATAGCGACATAAAGGGCATCGTGTCTCAGCGAGCTGTCGGGATTGACACCGCCAGCTTCCAGGACTCGCTCAAGTACACCATGCGCCAAAGTCCAGACGTGATCCTCATCGGCGAGATGCGCGACGTGGAAACCATGGCAGTCGCCATGCAGGCCGCCGAGACGGGCCACTTGGTGTTCTCTACTGTCCACACCACATCGGCCTACGACACTATGGAACGTATCATCAACATGTTCCCGCCACACGAGAAGCCCCAGATCTGTTTGCGACTGAGCCAGTCGTTGAGGGCAGTACTCTCGCAATCGCTGGTTCCTCGGGCGGACGCAGTGGGCCGAGCAGCAGCTATGGAAATCATGACCGTGACGCCCACAATTCAAAAGCTTATCGAAGAGGGCAAGACCTCCGAGATGTACGACGTCATCGCTGAGGGACAGCACTGGGGCATGCAGACTAAGAACCAGGCGCTCTTCAGGCTGTACATAGACGGAGTTATCGACGAGGAGACCGCGATGTTCTACGCCGGCAACCGCACCGAGATGCGACAGATGATCCGGCGCTTCGAGATGGAAAAGGCCGATGAAGAGCGCAGGCAGCGCGAGATAGAACGGCGGCGGGCGCGGGCAGCTGCACCGACTGCTCCAACGCAAACCGCGCCGCCCAGTGCAGAGGAAGGCACCGCCTAGGAGGCGATAGGCCTTGGCGCTAGGCTACGTACTTGACGACCTGTTGAGCCAGATGCCGCAGGTGAATGCGTCGGATTGTCATCTGCGTGTTGGCGAACCCCCGATTTTCAGAATCCACGGCGATCTGAAGCGGCTCGACTACCCTGTGTTAGAGCATGATGACGTGCCTGAGCTAACGTACGCCATCATGAGCGAGAATCAGCAACGCAGGTTGGAGGAGCGCCTGGTGTTGGATATGGCGCACGAGATTCCGGGCGTCGGGCGATACCGAGTGAACTGTTTCTTTCAGCAAGGGCATCTGAGCGCCGTCATGCGTCTGATTCCGTGGCAGATTCAGACCATCGACGACATGGCTTTGCCCCAGATCTTGAAGGACTTCGCGTTGGCACCGCGTGGTCTGTTCCTGGTGACAGGGCCGACAGGGTCTGGCAAGTCCACCACCCTGGCGGCGATGATCGACCACATCAACACACATCGTCGGGCGCACATTATCACTATCGAGGATCCCATTGAGTTCGTGCACGAGGACAAGAGTAGCGCCATTGAGCAACGCGAGGTGGGCCAAGACACAACTAGCTTCTCGGAAGCGCTGCGCCACGTCGTGCGCGCCACGCCCGACGTCATCCTCGTCGGCGAGATGCGTGACCTTGAGACCATGGCCTTGGCCATCACGGCGGCGGAAACCGGCCACCTTGTTTTCGCCACCGTGCACACGACCGACACGATGCAGACGGTTGACCGTATCGTGGACGTATTCCCCCCCGAGCAGCAGCAGCAGGTGCGCATGCAGCTCTCAGTGGCGCTGGTCGGGGTCGTGTCGCAGGCGCTGCTGCCGACCAAGGGGCACCCAGGTCGGATACCCGCCTTCGAAATCATGCGGTGTACTCCCGCCATCCGCGCGGTCATCCGCGAGGGTAAGACGCACATGATCTACAACCTGATCCAAGGCGGGCGGGAGGAGGGAATGATTGTTCTTGACCAGTACCTCGCGGCCCTGGTCAAGCGGGATCTCGTCGAGTACGAGCAGGCGCTAGCCAGGTCGTCGTATCCCAAGGAGTTCGCGCGCCGCTGCGGGCGATCCGAAACGGCGGCCGACTAGAGTGGGTCGGCTTCCGCCGGCTGGAGGCAAGTGTCATGGCTCACTACAGCATGGCGAAGCTGTTGGAGTTTACGGTCAAACAAAACGCCTCGGACCTCGTCTTGAAGACCGGCTCGCCCCCAATCCTGCGAATCAACGGTGACCTTGTGCGTCTCAAGTCAGAGCCTCTGAAGGGCGAGGACACCCGCGAGATTTCCTACCAAATCCTCACCGAGGAGCAGATCAGCAAATTCGAGGACCAGTTGGAGCTTGACATGGCTTATCAGGTGCCGGGGCTGGCCCGCTTCCGCGTGAATCTCTTGGTCCAACGTGGCAGGGTCAGCACCGCAGCGCGAGTTATTCCCTTCCAGATCAAGACTATTGAGGACCTCAACCTGCCCGAGATCGTGCCACACCTGTGCGAATACCCGCGCGGCCTGGTACTTGTGACGGGGCCGACGGGCTCGGGCAAATCCACCACCCAGGCGGCAATGATCGACTACATCAACGAACGGAAGCCCGTGCACATAGTCACCGTCGAGGACCCTGTGGAGTTTATCCATCCCGACAAGCAGGCGCTGATCAACCAGCGCGAACTGGGGCAGGACACGCTGAGCTTCGCGGATGCTCTTAAGTACGTTTTGCGGCAGGACCCGGACGTGATCCTGATCGGCGAGATGCGCGACCTGGAGACGATTGGGCTTGCCATCACGGCTGCCGAAACAGGGCACCTCGTCTTCGGCACTCTCCATACCGTGGACGCCGTGCAGACGGTGGACCGCATCATAGACGTGTTTCCGCCGTACCAGCAGCAGCAGGTGCGCATGCAGTTGTCCGTCAACTTGGTAGGAGTTCTCTCCCAGACCCTGGTGAAGACGGCAGACCTGAACGGCCGTGTGGCCGCCTTCGAGACCATGGAGGCCATCGCGTCCATTCGCAACCTGATACGCGAGGCGAAAACCCACCAGATACGCTCGATGATTCAGACGGGCGCCAAGCGTGGGATGTTCGTCCTCGACCAGAACCTGGCTGCCCTGGTCGTGGACGGCATAGCCGATTATGAGTCCGCCCGTGACAAGGCGGTGGACCCGCTGGAATTCGACGACATGGTTAGAGCCAAGAAGCCCGAGTTGGTCGAGGCTCATCAGTCGACTGAAAAGCAGCGCGCCAGCCGGGAGGGCCAGGGCATCGTGGTGGAAGAAGCCGAGACAGACAGCGACGCAGCAGGGGTCTAGGGGGCAAGAGGACCAATGGCGGGTGCGCCTTACCGGCGTCAAACACCAAGTTCAGCGGGTCAGGAAGCCACTAGCCTGCTTGAGGCTTGGTGCAACACTCTGCTCAAACTGAGTATCCTGACCCTCATCGTCGCCTATGGCTACTACGCCTGGGCTATCATAGGCGGCTATCTGTCGCGCCCTGTCGATGCCCGCATCATGTCGAACCTGCACCTCATGGGTCTGGCCTTGACGGTTGCGGGCGGCGTGGGGACCCTTTGCCTAATCCTGCTTACCCTGGACGAGGTGGCCTGGACGGTTCTAGCGGGGCTGGTGGGCGCGGGCATGTTGTTCGGCACGCCGGTGCTGATTGCCAGCTACTCGCGAGGCGCCCAGTCTGCTTCGGTCGCGGTGGTGAGCCACTACACCGCGCTCGCCGGCGAGGTAATGCTGGGGCTTGTGTTGCTGCGGGTTCTTTACGAGATCGGCGTATACGTGCGCACGGGCCCCAGGACCAAGCTCCAGGAAGAGAAGGACGCCGAGAAGCTGAGGCGCAAGGGCGCCATCACCGCCAAGCTTTGGGCGCGTTGCTGGGATATGCCCTACTGCCACGAGTCCGTGCGGGACGAGTGTCCGGCGTACAAGGCGCGAAAGACGTGCTGGAGGTTCGGCTACGGTTGCATGTGTCATCCCAGGATGATCGAGGCGATGATCCGCGCGTCCACGCAGGGCGCGACGGCTGTGGCTAAGGCACGGCAGGCTGATTACGTCCGCTCGGACTTGTCAGCCGACGCTGCCCTCAAGCCGGATGAGCGCACCATCCCCTGTACCAAGTGCGCCGTCTTCACCGAGCATCAACGGCAGAAGTTCCGCATCATCAACCCACTGGTGATTGTGGGTATTGTGGTAGGGTTGATCGTCGGCTACAAGCCTGTCATGGTGCTTTACGCGGCCTTTGTTGCTTTGTTGTCCAGGTTGGCAGCTCGGTTCACGCTTTCTGACCAAGTGAATCCGGCCGAATGGTTCCGCTATCTCGACTCGCCTACGGTGCGGATTTTCTTTTATGTGATTGTGGGCACGTTGCTTCTGGCCTATGTACTGAAGGCCGTGGAGTACTTGATTCTCACCAAGAAGTGGATCTAGGGGCGGTAGATTCCTCGCCCTTATCATGTTGTTGTCGCTAGGCAGG
>JAKORR010000427.1 GCA_029777735.1 Armatimonadota bacterium
CTACCAGGCGATCACGGATATCCTGAGCAAGCGGCTGCCGCGGGTCGTAAAGCACAAGGCTGGGCTCAGCCTAGTCAAGGAGGGCGAGGACCCCACCGCAGCGACGACCTCGATCCTCAAGAAGCTTTCCAGCAGCTACCTGGTCGTCCAGGGGCCACCGGGCGCCGGCAAGACCTACACCTCCTCTCGGGCTATCGTGGCACTCCTCGCCGCGGGGAAGCGGGTCGGTGTGACTTCGCTGTCGCACAAAGCGATCAACAACCTGTTGAAGGCGGTTGAGGAAGCCGCAGCGGCCGAGAAGGTGCGCTTCCGGGGCGTGAAGAAGTCCTCCACGGACGACCAGGCCTTGGAAGGTGCGCGGCAGATCGTGCACACCCTCGACAACAACGTGGCTTGTCAGCCAGCGTTCAACCTCGTCGCCGGAACGGCCTGGCTCTTTGCCCGGGAGGAGCTCAACCAGGCCCTGGACTACCTCTTCATCGATGAAGCCGGTCAGGTCAGCTTGGCCAACGTGGTCGCCATGGGCGTCAGCGCCCGAAACATCGTCCTGGTGGGTGACCAGGCCCAGCTTTCCCAACCGATCCAGGGCGTCCACCCAGGCGCGTCGGGGCTCTCTGCTCTGGATCACCTGCTGGGCACCGCGGCGACCGTGCCCGAGGATCGTGGCGTGTTTCTGCCGGTGACGCGGCGCATGCACCCCCGCCTCTGCCAATTCGTTTCCGACGCTTTCTACGACAGCCGGCTTACATCTCATGCCAGCACAGAGCAGCAGCGGCTCCTCGCCGACCTCAAGCGCGACCCTGAGGCCCTGGCGCCTCATGGCCTGAAGTTCGTGCCGGTCGATCACAACGGGTGCTCCCAGAAGTGCCCGGAGGAGGCCAAGCGAATCACGGAGACCTACGAGGCGCTCGTGGGAACGATGTGGGTGAACCAGGAAGGTCAGCGGCGAAAGATCGGCGCCGAGGACATCCTCGTGGTCAGCCCCTACAACATGCAGGTGGATCTCCTGCGATCCACTCTGCCCGACGGAGCCAGAGTAGGCACGGTCGACAAGTTCCAGGGCCAGGAGGCGGCCGTCGTGCTGGTCTCCATGGCGACATCATCCGGTGACGACCTGCCGAGGAATATCGAATTCCTGTTCAGCCGGAATCGATTGAACGTGGCGATCAGTAGGGCGCGTTGCCTGGCGGTGATCTACGCCAGCCCCAGACTGCTTGAGGTACCCTGCTCGACCATCGAGCAGATGCAGTTGGTGAACGTTCTGTGTCGGTTTGGTACAATTGATCAGTCATAGATGAAATACGGGGGCACAATATGGCTAGGTATTATCTAAAGC
>JAKORR010000428.1 GCA_029777735.1 Armatimonadota bacterium
CACCTGGGCCGGAGGCGATGTCATCGCCATTGAGGTTGCCGTGCTTGACGGCCGCGGCGAGTTGGTCCTCACCGGACGGCTCGGTGAAGTGATGAAGGAGTCGGCTCAGGCCGCGCTCGGCTACGCCAGGGCGCAGGCTGGCAAACTGGGCCTAAGCGGCGACTTCTTTGCCCGACGCGATCTGCACGTCCATGTGCCGTCCGGCGCGGTCCCCAAGGAAGGCCCCTCCGCAGGCATAGCCATCGCCACAGCCCTCATCTCCGCCGTCACTGGACGCAAGATTCGTGGCGATGTGGCCATGACAGGCGAGGTTACGCTCCACGGATACGTGCTGCGGGTCGGCGGTATCCGGGAGAAGGTCCTGGCAGCTCACCGCGCAGGCGTCAAAGCCGTCATCCTGCCCGCCGAGAACGAACCCGACCTTGCTGAGCTGACCGAGACCGAGGCCAAAGTGCGCGAGGACGTACGCTTTATCTTTGTGACAAACATGAGCCAAGTCCTCGAGGCTGCGCTCATCTAGCCTCCCGCTGGTAATGATGCAAAGGGTTCGCGTGTTTGTGCCCAAGCGGAAGGAAGGCCACCGACAGGGGCCATCACAGCGCCAACCCGCACAGTCCCGGGGCTTCCTTCGTTGCCAGCACCCTTGCTCCCCGCTGCTGTAGGCGCGGGGACGGTGCTCACGCTCCCAGACGCGCTTGATGTGTCCGTCACGGCTCCGTAACCTCACGGATAAGTAGCAGAGGGGAACCAATACCTACGGCTCGGGCCGCTACGCGAACCTCTGCGCATACTCTGGGCGTAGGCGATAGAGCAGGTCTGCGACATGAGACCGAGTAGTCAGTCCGCCTCGATGGACCAGGCAGTGGGTGTTTCTATAACCTTCCTATGACTGCTGGAGAAGCCAAGAGAGTCACATTCTATCGCGGCTAGCAGTACAGGTTCGGGCCACCTAACTTATACTACTACGACGAAATGGGTACTCAGAGTTTTCTCAGCGGTCAGTTCCTAGTGATCCCGTCGTCTCCGGCGTCACAGGCGTTCAACAGGTGTAGGTTCTGCGGCCGAGGAATGTAGCCGAGTTCTATTCCGCCTTCGGGTCACTGCGCTGCTGGATCCATGGCCTCAGATAGGCTCGAATACGGCGCCACCCACGCTCCACCAGTCCTCGTCTCGCAAGCAACTGTACATCTGCGTCGGTCAGGAGGTGCGGTGCGTGACGGGCCTTGAGCTTCGCTATACCCCTCAGATCGTCCTCCTGCAGGAACCACAGTAAGGGAGAGGCCAGCGGATTGGACCCAGACATGATCGCGGAGCTGAAGTCTATAAGCGCTGGCGAGCCGTCGGGGCGGACAAGAATGTTTTCCAGGCGCTTGAGGTCACCGTGGGCGACGGCGCGCCTATGCATAGCCAGAACAATGTCCTGGAGTTGCTCGAAGAACTCCTCCGTCAGACGTTCAGGCACTTCGGGTGCCGACTCACCCGGGACGTAGACGTGAGCGAGGACATAGGGACTTCCGCTTGGTACCGGGTCGGGTATGCCATCGATGCCCCTCAACCTCTCGTGTGCCCAGTATTCGCGGTTCACTAGGAAGGCGCCAAGGCGCAGCTTTACTCGCGTGGCCCGGACGGTATAATCCTTGACAACGACCAGTTGTCCGTCCCATTCCTCGAGACGGACTTGGGGCCGTGCTTTCCGCGCCTCGCGCAGTACCCTCAGCACCTGCCGACCGCTGCCAACGCTAGTAGCCTGCATCTGCTTCGCCAGTCCTGTTCTTCCGGTCGTGGTGAGAGCAGGCCGTCGAGCAGCCAGTCACTCGCCACGCCGGTAGGGACACTATAGCGTCAAAGGGGCACTTCTGACACTCCAAGCAGCCGATGCACAGATGCCCGTCCAAGTCCTCGCGCGGGTCGATGCCCTGCGGGCAGTTCCGTACGCACCACAGGCAATTGGTGCACCGCTCACGTAGGAATACAGTGCGCCACAGGCTGTAACGGTGCATGAGCGAGTAGATCGCCCCCAGCGGACAGGCAAGAGCACAGAAGGGACGTCGGATGAACAACGCCGCCAGAACGAAGGTCAAGAAGATCGCAAGTTTGGTATACCATAACCATCCAATGCCGGATCTCAGCTCGGGGCGGAGCAGCGGCTGCGGCAGTCCACCCTCCAAGAACCCTTGCGGACAGAGCTTGCAGAACCACGGCTCGCCGGTCAGGAAGGCCACCACCAACGCCAAGCCCACAAGCACGGCATACCTCGGGTAACCCAGCCACCGCGGAAGCCGTATTTTGCGGCGTGAAAGTGAGCCAATCAGCTCCTGGAACCAGCCGAAGGGACAAATCCATCCGCACACCATGCGACCAAAGAGAGCTCCCACGATGAGGAAGCCCCCGAGGATATACCACGGCAGGCCCAGTATCGCCTCTAGCACTCCTCCACTGGCCAGTCGCCACCGCCAAGCGCTCATGGAGTTCTGCAAGGCGCCCATGGGACAGCCAAAGGCCGCTGTAGGACAAGCCCAGCAGTTCAGCGTCGGCCAGCATAGGCCCTTGGTCGCATTGACCAAGCCGTTATTGGCCAGAACTGTCGAGGCAAACTGCACCCAGAAACGCCAGTAGAGCCAACGAGGCCTGCGAGGAGACATCAGTGATGAGACTCCCCATCAGTCAGACCTAGGCAGGAGGTGCAAAGCGTGGTGGCCCAGCCCTTGACCGCGCTATACTCGCCTCGACTTAAGCCCCAGCCAAGAGCCAGGCAGCCGACCAGAAATAGAATGATCCACAGACGACGCATAGCCCATACCCTAGAAGGAGGGCCTGGTAGGCGAAGACTGATGTTGGGTAGTCCCCCGTCCGCCCTGGGTACTGCCAGGCCACAAAGGCCACTCAGCTCAGTAGCTTCTCCAAGAAAGCGCGGTCCTCGGCCATGGCCCGGAACTTGCCGTCGCCCTCGGTGTGGGCGAATTCGACCGCAAACCAGCCCCGATAGCCCGCTCCGCGCAGCAGGTCGACCACCCGGCGGTAGTCGACCACGCCGTCCCGCAGTGAGCAGCGCACAGGCTCGTCGCCTTCGTCGCGCCCCAGGCGCTTGAAGTTCTGCGCGTGGCAATGGACGACGTAGTCCAGCACCTTCTCAAGTCGTTCAAGCGGCTTCTCCTTCTGGACCCGTGCCGAGGGCTGGTAGTTCAGGCGCAGATTGTCGCAACCCACCCTTTCAAGGAAGCGCAGGGCACCCGCAGCCGTATCGGCGAGGGTGTCGTCGTGCATTTCCACCGCGAGGGTAATACCCAGCTTCAGGCACCGCGCACAGGCCTCGCGGGCCTCGGCGGTCGCTTTCTTCAACACTTCATCTCCGGCCTGGGCC
>JAKORR010000041.1 GCA_029777735.1 Armatimonadota bacterium
CGACACGATTGCCGCAGCCGCTACACTGTACTGCCGAGTCACCCTTGCGGTAGACGCCCATGTGGTAGATGTGGTTGTTGACCAAGAAATTCTTTGCCGGCGTGAGGGTTTTGCGATCGCCGCCCGAGACAACCATGGCACTGCTGCCGGTGTCGTAGACGTCGTTGCCCTCAGCGCCGTTGCGCCTGCCGCCGCTGACGATAACGCCCGTACCGCCCAAGTGCCTTAGGGTGCAGCGGGCAATCCGGCAGTTCTCACCACCGCTGATGACCGCGCCGTCGCAGTTGAAATGCTCGAACGTGAAGCCTTCGAAAAGGACGTTTGACGCGTTGCTTATAGACAGGCCTTGGCCAACTGTTGGCACTACCACCTCGCCCTGTTTCACGGGCGACGGCGGCCAAAAGTAGAGAATGTTGGTGGTCTTATCCCAGTACCACTCACCGGGCGCGTCCAGTTCCTCGAGCAGGTTCTGGAAGTAGTACCGATCGCCCACGCGCAGCGCAGTCCAACAGGGTTTGGTCAGGGCAACTTCGCCGCTCTGCGGGTCCAAGGACTTGAGTGTGATGCACTCGCTGATGTAGTTCTGGGCGGGGAAGATGAAGACTTCGGCCTCGTCAGCCCTCTGCCAGGCGTGAAGTTCGTCGGGAGCAGCCCGCCAGCGGTCCCGGACTCCCTCGCCCGAAAGCTCGCGGATGTAGAGGAATCCGCGTCCCCAAGGGGCAGCCGGATCGAAGTTCGGGTAGCGTGCGAGCACCTGGCGCCGGTTCTGGAAGAACACCTGACTGATGGGCTCACGAAGCCACTCGCCAGGCCCCCAGCCGGTCCAAGGCGTGCCACGGCCCGTGAACTTGAGGTCCAGGGTGCTGAGGTCGGCTTGGAGGATAGATCCCTTGTAGGGCCTCCAGCCCTTGATCACCGCGCCTCCGCTGAGCACGGGTGTCTCGCCGCGAAAGGCCACATACCACATCGGCTGTTCGGGTGTGCCAGAGTCTTGATTGTCCAGGACGAAGGTGTCGCTGAGGCGATAGGCGCCGCCGCGCACGACGATCTTGGCGCCGCCAGACAATGTGCCCGCGGCCTTGAGGGCCCTGACCGTGTTGCGGGCCTTCTCAAGCGTGGCGAAGGGACCATCGGCGCCGTCAGCGCTGGGCGCGGGCAGTCGCCCGGACCAGGCGTCGTTGCCTCTAGTCGAGACGTACAGGGCAAGCAGGGAACGTTCCCCCGCGGGAGGATCTGCACGCACCACTTGTCCCGCTTCGGTCGCGGCGACGACCCGCGGACCACAAACCGCGAAGGCGGCAGAAACCGCAGCGGCAACACCTACAAGGCAAGCTGTTCTCATGGAAGGCTGCCTCCGAAAGGCTAGGATGGACATACTACTCGCCTACGAAGGAGAAGGGCCGGCTGCGGACGATGAATCGCTTCTTTTGGCCGTCGTCGAAGGTCAGCTCGCCCACGGCAGCGAGTCGCAACACACCTTCGTGCCGGGTGACGTTGGCAGCGAACTGCCCACCGACGCCGGGAAGCGGCCCGAGCTCCACCAGTTTACGCCCCTGTATGTCCTGGAGCTCGACAACGCCGGTGGCTGCCGTTGCCTTGGTAGCGTGGTGTCCGAGAGAAGCCAGCACGACAGGCACGGTGATCGACGCGCCCGTCACGGACAGCACTGGGTCGTCACCCTCGACCGGGAGCTGGAAGGTCACGCGCGGCGCGTTGTGGGGCGGGACCGCCTTCTCAGCCGTGATGGCCTTCGCGAGCTCGGGGAACACGTTGACGGTGAGCGCCTCGCCCATGTTGAAGATGATGAACCCGTCGGCGCCTTGCTCGCGCGCGATACTTATCTGGCCCACCACCCGGTCAGCGCTCAGGGAGGAGCTTGATGCTGAATAACCAATGCCGGCGTAGACGGGCACACGCCCGCCGACTAGCCCCACCTGCTTGGCCACAAGCTGTTCGAAGCGATCGTCGCTTTCGGTGTAGTCCATCGGGCAGAGGAAATCGACCCAGCCTTCGCGCGCCCAACGAACCCAGTCTTGTCCCACGTCTTCGCGGCAGCCGGGGTAGCTGCTGAAGACTGCGGCCGATATCTTGACCCATGGCTTGACGCGGCGCACGCCTTCTGCCGTGGCCTGTACGAGGCGATTGATCTGCTCGCAGCGCCAGGCACGGTATTCGTCACGCAACGGCCCGGAGTAGCAGTCGGCAGGCCAGTTGGCAACCGCGGCACCGCGACTTTTCTCGAAGCGCTCGCGGCAACCATCGCAGTAGCAGCTATCGTGGTGCGGGTAGCGAATGTAGTCAAAGTGAACGCCTTGGACGTCGTAGTTGAGGGCGACTTCAAGCATTGTGTCCAACTCGAGCTTGAAGTTGTCAGGGTGCGAAGGACAGAGCCAATCGATGTCCTCGCCCGTGTGGGTCTTCTGGGTCCGACCCTCGGCCTTCATGCGGTCCTTGAAGTCTTGGGGCGCATTCGAGAGGTTCCAGTTGACCTTCCAGGGGTGTAGCTCGATGCCGTACTTACGCCCAGCCTCGGCGGCCTGGGCGATCTGATCGCCCTTCTCCTCGACAATACGGGCGTGGGGCAGCAGCTTGCTATCGTAGTAGGCAACACCTCCCCACCACATGTTTGGCACCACGGCGTTGAAGTTGGCTGCAGCGAGGCGTCGCATGGCCTCGTCCCAGGTACCGCAGTCACCGGTGCCGGAGTGATTCCACACGGCGCGGAACTCACCGTCGCGGGTGAACTGGCAGAGCGAGTAGGCCTCAGCCAGCGCCCGACGCAGTTCGGTGGCGGCCTTGAGTACCTCCGGGTACTTCTTTTCATCTAGCAGGCGCTGTGCTTCGGCCTCGGCCTTCTGAGCCGCGGCTATACGCCCCTTGACCTCGGCCTCGCGGCCAGTCTGAGGGGCCATGGCTGCGATGTACTCGTCGAGAGACGCTCGGTCGCGGAACCGACCAATGCTCAGACTTGCCTGCAGGGCATGGCCGGCGGCTTCTTCCCAGGCCTCGGGCACCATGTGGCCCACAAGCGCCAGCAGGAAGAGACGCTTGTTCTCATGGTCGCCCGAGGTGATGATGTGCCCCATATAGGCCCCCGTATCGCTGAGGATCACGGCTGCCGGACCGTTCTGGCCCTCGGCATCGCGCCACCATCCGATAACACGAGCGTTCTTCCCAGCTGGTTCGACCGTTGTGACGTTCCAGGAGTTCTGGCGGATCACGGCCGGAAGACCAACTACGTCCTCAGCCTGCAGCACTACGTCCTGGAACTCGCCCGGCTTCTGGGCTTGCTTCCAGCCGGTGCTACGCACGCCGAGCAGGTCAGCCAGCCTCGCGGGAAGCGTGTAGAAGACCACGATCTTGCCACCCTCCGCCACAAACTCCTCGAGGCACCCCAGCTCTTCCTCGCTCGGCCGGGGGCTGTAGGCGAGGATTGCCAGTTTGCGGCCCTTTAGGGCGCCTCGTTCCACGTCACCTTCGTCCAGCAGCCCGACGCGCAGCCCGACCTCCGTGAGAAGACTATGGATCATTTGAGCCGTGCTTAGAGCCCCGCGCCGCTCGCCGTCCTCGGCGTGCGAGCCGAAGATGACGGCGAGAGGCTCCTGCTCAGCGCGCAGGTTGGCGACGGCGCAGAAAGTATCCTTGGCGTCGGCTTTCCAGGCCGACAGGCGGATGCGGTCCACCTGGTTCCAGCCTGCAGGTGTTCCCTCGATGCCGAAGCCCGCCTTGGGCAGCCGCACTTCCTGCCACCCCTTCCGGGGGCCATGCACCTGACCGCTGTACCACCCGTCGCCGGAGTGGAAGTAGATGGTGAAGGTGCCTACCGGCCCGCGTTCGTCCACGTAGAGATCAAAGCAGATGCTCCCATGGGCGGTGAGGTCCACTGAGACGTCCTTATCATAGACGGCCCGCCTGATCTTTTCGTCCGTGAAGTTGCACGGCAGCTTCAGTGCCTTACCACCACGAGGGTTGTCCATGAGGCCGACGGGCAGGGAGTTCTCGTCAGGCCTCCATGCGGCCTGTGCCGCCGCCTCCTCAGCGTAGCCAAAATCGTCAAGCGTCAGTATCTCGGCGGCAAGTGCGACGCCGCAACACCAGGCCAAGATCGCCCAAGACACAGCGATGAAGGTGCGCATAATCTATTTTCCTCCAGTACGCCGGCTCTTGAGGTGAAGCATGAGAATCTTGAAGATAGCCGCCGGCACGGGTAGGTTCCACCTTCAGCAACACAGGCCTTCCTCAGACCGGGGGCTGCGGATGTAAGCTCCACTAGCAGGTAGAACGCCCCGGGAAAAGAACTGCCAGTCGGTGATAGCACCATGTGCGAGCTTCCTTCCCTTATGCTTATGCTTTGCCTGATACTGGCAATTGTGCCTGCTGTCGGCCTCGGTGCCGACAAGATTGTCACCGAGATCAGCCCACTTCCCTTCGATGTGCTTGAGGGCGCGCCTCTCCAGATCCGCATCAACTACGACGTCGCCCCGGAGCTAGGGACTGTGCGCTTGCATGTCGAGCTGAAGAACCCGGCGAACGTCGTCCTTGCGGCGCAGGTGGCCGAGGTCAGCGGCAAGGGGAGCCGCGAGTTCGTTTTTTTAGCGCCGTCGCGCGCAGACGAGGCCGAGCTGCGCTTCGCCGTCTGGTATGGCGAAGTATGGACCCAGGCGCTTGTGCCCATTATCCACACAGAGCCAATAGCCATACTGTCCCAGGTGGAGGCGGGCAAAGTGGAAGCTATGGAGACTGCGGCCGAGAAGTGGCGGGAGCAGATGAGGCCCCAGATACCGTCGGGGGGCGCGGTTGCCGTGCTGGTGGACGACTTTCCTGGCTTCGATCGAGGGACCGCTGAGAGACTCTGCCAGGCCCTCGAGGCTCATGGGATCAAGACCATACCAATCAGCGGCGAGGAAGTGTGCAACCCGGCCATCCTGAGCGGCGACCATTTCCGCATGCTGCTTCTTCCTGACGCACAGGTGTTCCCAGAAGACGGCGGGCGTACACTCGAGCGCTTCCTGGCCCAGGGCGGTGACCTGATAGCTTTGAACACGCCTGCCTTCACCAGGCCAGTAAGGAAGATCGAAGGCAAGTGGATGGGCGAGCGAGAGTACCGCGAAGCGCTCGCGGTGGTGCGGACTGAGCGCGTGCTGTACGACTTCGAGAGCGGCGATCCCCAGGACTGGACCTACACCTCTTATGCCGCTTCAACCGCCGAGTGGGATTTTGTCGAGGGCGGCGCCGATGGTACAGGCCGCGCACTGCACTGTGCTGTGCCTGATTTCCGCAACTGGAACACGCTGGTTGCGCCCGAAGTCGCCTCGCCCTTCGGGCCGGGCCAGTCCCTGACCTGCTTTTGGGCCAAGGGCGGCCCTAACACGCGGAAACTCTCGGTCGAATGGGTCGAGCAGGATGGTTCCCGCTGGATCGCCACTGTGGAGCTAACTGAGCAATGGCGGCGGTACGTGCTGGCGCCTCAGGAGTTTAAGTACTGGCATGACAACCCGAGCGAGGGCCGCGGCGGACCGGACGACTGCTTCACGCCCGAACGGGCCGCCAAGCTCACTCTGGGCCTGTCGATGACGCACACACCGATGGAGGCTGGCCGGCACGAGTTCTGGGTCGACGAGATTGGGGTAGCGGCGAGCCCGTTGGCCGACGTGAAGCCCCCCGAGCCCTTGGAGCTGGCAGCAGTGGAGACCCTCCACCCGCCCTACAAGTTCTACACGGTTCGTGACGCCGCGCGTCTGAGTGTAAGTGAGGCCCAACCCTTCGTGCCGCCTCGCGAACTGTCCGTCCCTGCGGCCCTCAGGTCCCATC
>JAKORR010000429.1 GCA_029777735.1 Armatimonadota bacterium
GCCACTAACAATGCCACTACCGCTATGCTCAGGAAGATGCTGAGCGCCTGCTTCCTCATGTCATCGTAGCGTTCCTTGAGCACGCCAGTGTAGAGAATCCCCACGATCTGGCCGAGGGGATCACGGATAGGCTCATAGGCGCTCATGTACCAGCTATCGACTACAAAGGCCGGCCCTATCCACGTCTCGCCCTTACCCAGGACTTTGTCAAAGACCTCAGCCGACACACGGGTACCGATCGCTCTCTCTCCGGTCGGCCCCGTTACATTCGTTGCGATGCGCACGTCGCGCTGAAAGATCGTCACGGTTCCCAGGTGCTTGGTCTTATAGACCACCATCGTAAAGACGCTATTGCGAACGAAGTCCACGAAGTCGTAGTTGCGGTTCAAGACAATGCAGCCGCGGACAGCAGCGACCGCGCGACCGCGGTTGCCCAGGACCGGCATGACCGCCTCGATTACCATGGCGTCCGTGAGATCCGTGGGTCCACCTGGCTTCGCTCTGGGCGTATCCACAACCCGAACGTGCGCCCTCTGGGCCAGCTCCGGGTTGTCTGCCGCAAGCTGAGCCAAGGCCACCAGCCGGATACCGACGCCGCCTTGTCCCATCCGCAGAGCCTTCTGGACGAGAGGGCTATCGGATACGTTCAGCCCGTACGAACCCCTGGAGGCGGCCGCTACAACAACCCCTCGGCTCCCGACCAGGTGCAGCGTGTCAAAGCCCAACGTTTGCCTCAGCTCGTCGAGGAAGCCGGGCGAGACAGTCTCTAGGGCCCTGGGATCGCCCGCCAGCCATTCGGCCACAGCTCCACAACCTGCTTCGGCCTGTTGTAGGCGAGAGTCGAGCATAGCTCGCGAGGTCTTCAGCGCCAGAGCTACGCGGCGCTGGGCCTCCCCGATCACCATGTGGTTGATCAGCAAGCTGCCGGCCACAACAGTCAGCATGCCGCCGGTGAAGGCGACCGCCAGTACCACAACCAGCAACCTGGTCCTCAGCGGCAGATCCATTCTGGCGAAACTCGGCCTCCAGCGTCTTATACTGGGTCGCCACAAAAAGCAGAGCGCCCGCGGCACTCGGCGCGTTCGCGCGCAGGCCAACGCTTAATTAGCTGGCGGCAGCCTCCTGCTCCTGCTGAGCCTCAGCCGTGTAGTGCGCGATGATGTCCGGGACGTCCTCTGGCTTCACCCGAGCATGAACCCGCTCATTGATCATGCATACGGGTGCCTGACCACAGGCGCCAAGACATCGGGCCTCGTTGAGCGTAAACAGACCGTCTTCCGTAGTCTGACCCGGGCGAAGCCCAAGCTGGCGTGAAAACTCATCGAGAACGGCCTGGCTGCCTCTCACATAACAGGCCGTGCCCAGGCAAACGCTGATGGTATACATTCCTTTGGGTTCGAGGGAGAAGTAGGAATAGAAGCTGGCGACCCCGGAGACGTAGACCGACGGCACACCCAGGGCCTGCGCCACATGGTTGATGGCCTTGGGCGGGACGTACCCGAACCGATCTTGGACATGGTGAAGTATAGGAATCAAAGCGCTCTGGACATGCTCGGGGTTGCGCCGTCGCTGTTCGGCGATGTACGCGTCAAGCTCCTGCCACCACTCGGGCGTGTCGAGCGTGTCGCGGCGGTATCGCATTTAGACCTGCGCCTCCTGGGGCCGGATGCCCATGGGCACCCGTCGGTAGTAGTAGGTATGGAGCAGTTCGTGTGCCCTGTGGCTCATGGGCTCGCCCAGGTACTCCCTGTAGAGTTTCTGGATGTCGGGGTTCTGGTGCGACCGCCGAAGGGGACGCTCGCTGTCGAGTCTGTACAGCGACTGGGCACGCAGGGCAAGAATGCGCTCATCCAGCGGCACCGCGTTGGCCCCGGCGTAGGGCTGACCACCGCCGCCGACGCAGCCGCCGGGACAACCCATGACCTCGATCCAGTGGAATTCTTCGCCGGCAGCCATGCGATCCAGAACCTGGTTGGCGTTGGCCAGACCGTGGGCGATCGCACAGTGCAGAGTAATACCTTTGAAGTCGATATCGGCCACGCGCACGCCCTGCATGCCACGGACCTCGCGGAAGTCGATGGCGTCGTCGGGAAGCTCCTCGTTAAAGAGCATCCAGTAGGCGGTGCGCAAAGCTGCCTCCGTAACGCCGCCGGTGGCTCCAAAGATGACACCGGCGCCAGTGGATTCTCCCAGCGGGTGGTCTGGTTCTTCCTCGGGCAGGTTCACAAAGTCTATGCCCATATGTTTGATGAGCCAACCAAACTCGCGAGTCGTCAAAACAGCGTCGATCGCCGGCCTGCCGTTCACGTAAAGCTCCTCACGCGTGGCCTCAAACTTCTTGCAGGTACAGCACATGAAGGCCATTGAGAAGATGTGCTCAGGATCGATGCCCATGGTTTCGGCCCAGTAGGTTTTGACCACGGCGCCCTGCATGCTCATGGGCGACTTGGCTGACGAAAGATACTGTAGCAGCTCGGGGTGAAACTGTTCACAGTATTTCACCCAGGTCGGGCAGCAGGAGGTGATGTTGGGCAGAGGGCCGCCGTTCTTCACGCGCTGAACGAATTCGGCGGCTTCCTCCATGATCGTCAAGTCGGCACTGAACTGGGTGTCGAAGACGTAGTCGATGCCCATGCGCCGCATGGCCGCGATGGACTGGCCCTCCCAGGCGACGCCGGGCTCCAGCTCAAAGCACTCGCCCAGAGCAGCGCGGACCGAGGGAGCCATCTGGCTGACAACAACCGTGTCGGGATCCTCTATCGCCTCGAGGAACTGGGCTGTGGCGTCCCTCTCCAGGAAGGCGGCCGTCGGGCAGACGTTTATGCATTGACCACAGCCAGTGCAGACGGTTTCGATGAAGGGAGAGTCATGGGCAGGCATGACCACGGTCTGGAAGCCTCGGAAGACCTGGCCCAGCGCCGCCACTTCCTGGACCTCGCCGCACATCCGCACGCATCGACCACACAACACGCACTTCTCAGGGTCGCGGATGACCGACGGGCTCGAGAGGTCCTTTTCGTAGCGCTTGCGCTCGCCGGCGAAGAGACGTTCGCGAATGCCCATAGCGCTCGCTAGACGCTGAAGCTCGCAGTTGCTGTCACGCTCACAAGTGTTGCAGTCCTCGGGGTGATTGTCGATAAGCAGCTCGACAATGTCGCGGCGGAGCTGGAGAATTTCTGGCGTATGAGTGTGTACAACCATTCCTTGCTCGGCCGGATAGGAGCAGGAGACGACGGGGCTCCGCAGGCCCTCGACCTCAACGAGGCATACACGGCAGGAGCCCTGGGTGGAAAGCTTTGGGTGGTAACATAGGCGAGGCACCTTCACGCCGACTTTGTCAGCGGCCTCCATGATTGTGCTACCAGCTGCAACGCTCACCTCAATACCATCTACCGAGAGAGTGATTTCCGACATGTTGGCTTCACCTGTATGGGCTGGACACTTGTGAAATCTTGCACATGAATCTCGTCTCGCCACAAGTATGGCCGGCTAAGAACTGCATCTCAGCCGGCCCGGTTAGCTCTGAACCTGGTTTGGTGCACTCACGGAGAATTGATTGTGACACAAGTCGCGGGATCATGCAACCCCACAAACCTTCCGAGAGTGTACAATTCCCGCAGGATAGACTTGGCCGAAGGGCCGAGGCGGCCGGTAGCCGTTGCTGCCGCGCAGGAAGGGCGCTCGCAGGTGCCAGGTTTCCCGTGGAAGTGGGCCAAGATTCTGTCCTGGAACCTAGCTAGGAGTCGACTGCCCTGCGATTCCTTGCGATTCCTGTCTTGGGCCCTCACGACGACCTCCTGGCGGCGAAAGATTCGTCCTGCGGAAACTGAACACTCCC
>JAKORR010000042.1 GCA_029777735.1 Armatimonadota bacterium
CCGAGCAACGCAAGGTGTCAAGCACCTGTGAGATCTCCAGGGCTCTCGCCGCGCCGTCGTGCTGTGAATGAACGTTCACTCATGGAGCCGCTCCACCGCCCACAACGGCTTCGGCCTCCGTGGCGCTCAGCCTGCTTGTCTGCCGTCGATATCTCTGTCTACTAAGCCAGGCCCAGGTAGCGCCAGGCCAGCACCACGGCCGCCCAGTCGTCGATGGGCTCGGGCGGAAGCAGCAATCCCACAGGCACCAGCCGCCTCCATCCCCGTCGAGGCGTGGCCTGCCAATAAAGCCGCCGTGCCTGTAGTGTCGGACCCCGCTCGTCGGCCAGCACAAAGGCCACCCCCAGCGCCGAGAGAGACTGCGCCACCGGCTTGTACCCCGTGCCGCGACCGAGAAGAACTACATCGGACTCCTCGACCCACGACGCGACGGTTTGGGCCACATCCTCCGGAGACAGGATCGCACGTCTCAGTAAGGTCCCGTCACGCGCCACAAGGGCCATGCCGCATTTCTCGGAGCCGGGGTCAACAGCAAGCACCGAGAACAGGTTCGACGACCTCTGAGGCGTCCCATCCTCCGTCTCACTCACGGATTCGGTGCACCTCCAACTTCACTATCAGAGGTTCGGCAGTGCGCACAGGGCGAGCAGCGACGATGCGAATCTCCACCGGCGTTTGCGCTCGAGCCACCTCATCGATGGCACTCAGGATGTCTTCTGCCGCCAGGCCGCCATACTCGCCAGTGGCCGGGTCGGGAAGCATACCTCGGGCTATGGCTGCGTTGCGCAGCTCGCTGCGAGCCATAATGATCCGTCGCAACACTTCGGCGCGCTGCAGGGGTGGGTCCAGGCGCAGCCGGCTCACGACCTCCCCTTCTCTGAACCGTACCTTATCGGGCGTGATGGCCATCTCCACGTGGACCTGACGTGGCTCCAGCAGAAAATGGCGTTCGAGAGTACGAATCCTGACAACGAACCCCTCCTCCCCACTCTCGATCATGCGGCGGGCCACTTCCTTGATGATGTCCTTCTCTGACGGCAGCGTTCGCAGATCGGCCTGAGCCGGCAGCGGACGAACCAGGAGCAGGGCACGCCCCGACGAATCCGGCGGTACCCGCTGGCGCAGGGCTGCGTTATTGGCCAGCACAAGCACCTCCTCCAGCGCCGCTTCAATCTGGTCGCGCCGCTGTTTGGTCGAGACAAGGACGCGCACGATCTCGTGTCCTGGCTCATACACGACCGGGCTGTCTTCGATAAGGCGCTCCTCGCGCAGCCACGCAGCGTACTGCTCATTGAGTCGCAGTAGGTACTCCTCTGCCGCGCTCAGTCGCGACTCAGCTCGCTCAAGTTGCTTCTGTTTTTCATCAAGCGCCTCTTCGGTGCTGGCAAGGTTTCGTTCAAGCCTAGCCACCTGGTCGTGGAGCTGAGCACTTCGGCGGGTCAGGTCCTTCAGCTCGGCAGCGAGGTTATCACGGTCCGCCGTGAGGCGCTTGGCCTCCCTCTCTAAGTCCTCAAGTCGTGAGCGCTCCTGGGCGAGTTGCTTCTGCGTGGTCTCCAACTCAGCTAGAGCGGCGCGTCGTTGCAGATCGATCTCCCGGGAGCGCCGGCGGCTCTCATCCAGTTGTACGATCAACTGATCGCGTTCCCTTGTCAGGCTCTCGACCTCCAGCTTGAGCTGGTCTCGCTGAGCCTGCAGCTCCTTGCGCCGTTTCTCCGCCAAGCGCAGCTTACGCTGGGCTTCGCTCAGTCGCCGGTTGAGAGCCGCCAAGCGCGACTGGGCCTGTTGGGCTTGACGCTCGGCAGCGTCGGCGCGAGCACCGGCTTCTGTCGCCCGGCGAGTGGCTTCAGCCTCGCGGCCGCTCAACTCATGCACCTTGCTCAACAGGCGCTGACGATCGACACGCAGCTTCTCGTTGTACCCCGCTAGCTGCTCAGCCTCTTCGCGCAGCTTGTCCATGTATAACAAGGCGGCTCGCACTTCCTCGGATCCCACGGCTGCTACGGTGAGGCCGATCAGCGGCAAGACGGCGCCGGCTACGATACCCACCAGCCGCGCCGTGGTCCTCGGCCGCAAGCCGAACAGGGACCGACGTGACCGGCCCAGGCGATAGCCGATCACGTCACCGAGCCAGGCTATCAGCCCACCCAGCAGTGGCAACACCAGAAGAGTGATGAGAAAGAAGCTTGTCATGCTATCCTTTTTCGGTCGGCGGGCCGGCGCACTGGAACTCCTCTGGAGCCCCCTCTTCGTGGCCTCCGACCCTTTGGCTCGGACCGCTCCCCCCTGAGGAGCCGGAAAGCCACTAGGAACCTATTCGCGGCCGATTCGTATCTGTCCTGCCCCCTGCATTGGGTGGCATGGAGGCTGATCGCCGTGGCCCCGCCTGTGCCGCTGGTCCGCAGCCAGACCATCAGGTGTCGTGACTGAAAAGGCCCAGAAGGCCCACTATATACAGAGCGAGATTCGCTACCCAGGCGCACATGGGTGCGGGCAGGCGCCCCTGCTCGCCCAGAATGGTCATCGTGTGCATCACGATGTAGTACAGCAGTATAACGGCCAAGGATATGCCCAGAGCGACGCCGCGAGAAGTGCGCTGCGGTCGAACCCCAAAGGCCACGCCAACCAGTGCCATCCCCAGCACGGACCAGGGTGTGGCCCAGCGAGTGGCGATCTCCGTGCGGATTTCATTCGCCCTTCCTTTGTCGGCGGCGGGGCCCGTGCGCACAACTCTGAGCTCTGCGCGAAGGTCGGCGGTAGACAGTTCCATGGTCTTGTACTGGATCCGAGACAGGTCCTCGGGAGTACGGCCGAGATCGTAACTTAGCTCGGTCAGACGCTCAGAGCGGACTCCCTGAGGCGTGACGCGGGTATGCTCCACCTCTTCCAGGACCCAGCGGTGCCCACCCCATCGGGCGCTCTTCGCCACGAGGGTAGCTAGTGGACGGTTATCATGGAACTCGTGAATCACGACCCACTGCATGGACTTCTTGTTCAGGTCCAGCCTATCCACGTAGACGATGCGCTCCAGCGGGCCGTCGCGCGGGACGCGGAGCATGAGGTTGTCAAAGGTCTTGGCCTTGCCCTGATACTCGGCGATCACACGGCGGGACAAGCCGTTCGAGACGGGAATCGCCGTGTGGATCAACACGGCCAGTACCAGCGAGAAGGCCGCGGCCAGCACTATCAAGGGGAGGCTTATCCGGCGCACCGATGTCCCACCTACGCGGATGGCGATGAGCTCACCATCGCTGCTCAGGCGTGCGAAGCACATGAGGCTGGCGAACATTGTGCCCATGGGCACGGTGAGCGCGATCAGGGTGGGAATACGATAGCCAAGGGCGCCACAGACTACTCTGACGGGGATCTTCTGGCTGATGGCCATCTGCAGGGCGTCGTAGAGCATATCCACACCCACGAGGAGCGTGAAGAAGATGCCCAGGCCGAAAAGGAAGGGACCAAGGAACTCGGTAAGGATGTAGCGGTCGAGCGTCTTCATGGGAAGGCATCTACATTTGGAAATGCTCGCCCAGGTAGTACTTGCGGGCTATGGGATCGTACGGCAACTCGGCGGAAGTGCCCTGCGTAAGGATTCTGCCCTCCGAGATGATGTAGGCACGATTGGTAATGCTCAGGGTCTCGCGCACATTGTGGTCGGTGATAACAATGCCAATGTCCTCAGACTGAAGGCCCATTACAAGGCGGCGAATCTCGTCGATGGCGATAGGGTCCACCCCAGTGAAGGGCTCATCTAGCAGGATGAAGGCGGGTGATGTGCACAGGGTGCGGGCGATCTCGACCCGTCGCCTTTCGCCACCACTGAGTACCCCCCCCCATGCGATCGGCCAGGTGGGCGATCTGCAACTTCTCCATCAGCTCCTGCGCACGGGCTCGGCGCTCGGCGCTGCGCAGTCCCTGGAGCTCCAGGATCAGCAGCAGGTTGTCCCGCACCGACAGGCGCCGAAATACTGAAGGCTCCTGGGCGAGGTAGCCCAAGCCGCGAAGGCAGCGCAAGTGCATCGGCAGGTGCGATATGTCCTGGTCGTCCAGTTCGATGGTGCCAGAGTCGGCCCGTACGAGTCCGAGGATCATGTAGAAGGTGGTTGTCTTGCCGGCGCCGTTGGGGCCCAGGAGTCCGACAATCTCGCCGCGCTCCACCTCCAAATCAACGCCGTCCACCACGCGACGGCCAGCGTAGGATTTTACCAACC
>JAKORR010000430.1 GCA_029777735.1 Armatimonadota bacterium
CGAGCAGGACGATATCGGTCTTGCGCAGCACTTCGCGGGCCTTGGCCACACGCTTGCTACCAAGTTCGCCCACGTCGTCTAGGCCGCCAGTATCGATGAGTACGGCCGGGCCGAGGGGGAGAATCTCGATAGCTTTGTACACCGGGTCGGTAGTCGTGCCCGGCACGTCTGCCACAATGGCCAAGTCCTGACCAGTCACGAAGTTGATCAAGCTGCTTTTGCCGACGTTGCGTCGCCCAAAGATCGCGATGTGCAGCCTGTTACTTCTTGGGGTCTCGATCATCTTACGGACCTCCTTAGCGTCCTTTGAAGGCTAGATTAAGCCTAGATTGCCGAGCGCACCGGCGCGGACCTTATAAAGCTCCCCACCGTGCGCCGTTTTCATTGCCAAGACCTAAGGTGCCACCAGCGGCATCAACCGTCGACAGGTGTACACCGAAGGACCAGGCCCGGGTGGCCCTGAGGCCCCCGAGCCAAGCCCAGCTACAGGGGCGCACCTAGCGCCCAGCAGGATTCAAATCCAAGGTACACCAAGGACCTAGGTCACAGCCAGAAGAGCCCTGGGGCTAGAACCTGGTCCCGTCGCAACTAGCCTGTCGGCCGCTGCCACTACCCCGCGAACACGCTCGACCTCCTCGGCTATCCCGATGGTCGGCGCTTTCTTGCCTGGGTACAACTCGTACAAACACGCGTAGCGACGCGGCGTCAGGTTAGGCATTATAACGTTGGCGCCCGCCCTTAGGCCGGCGAGGCAGCCGTGCTGTGCGGACGTCTCCAAAGCCGTTGTGGCCGGCAGCATGATGTCGGGTATGAGAATTCGCGTCAAGGCCAGCATATTCAGCGTTATCTCCGGCGAGCCCCCGAGGGCGCTGGCCAGAGGCGTCGAGGGGCTCGGGATAAAGGGCCCCATGCCGGCCATGTGAACGTTAAGGCGCTTAAGTAGCAGAAGATCCTGCGCCAGGATCTCCGGCGTCTGGGCGGGCAGGCCGATCAGCGGCCCTGAGCCAACCTCGTAGCCCAGTTCGCCCAGGACTTCCAGGCAGCGGATCCTGTTTCTGAGGGATGCCCCCGGGTGCAGGCGGGCGTAAAGCTCGGGGTCCGAGGTCTCGTGACGCAGCAGATAGCGATCGGCCCCAGCCTCGCGCCAAAGGCGATACTCCCAATCTTCCCTCTCGCCTACTGACAAGGCCACGGCCGCGCCGGTGCGGCTCTTGATTTCGCTAATGATCCCGGCAAGGCGCTCGCCTGTGTACCAGAGGTCCTCGCCGGATTGGAGCACGACGGTGCCGAAACCCAAGGCGACGGCCTGCTCTGCAGCGTCCACAATCTCCTTGGGCGCCATCCGATAGCGCGCGAGCGAGTTGTTCTCCCGCCTCAACCCGCAGTACAAGCAGTTGCAGCGGCAGTGGTTCGAGAACTCGATCAGGCCACGCAGGTGGACGTCGTCGCCCACTGTCTCCCAGCGCACACGATCAGCCTCAGCGCGCAGGTCTTCGGCTTGGCGCCCCGTAGCGATGATCAGTTGTGCAAGCTCCTGAAGAGTCATCGTGGCGTTCCTGGGCGGCTGCTAGAAGTAGACATCACGCTCACCGGCGTCCAGCCGAGCCAGGCGGGCCTCCGTCTCCCGGCGCAGGGCCTGGGTCTCGATACTGTCCAGATGCCGACATATAACCTGCTCGCCGATCCTTCTGGTCTCAGGCGAGGCGTAGTCAAGTAGGTACTCCTTGAAGGTCAGCAAGGCGTTGGGCAGGCAGAAGTGCTGGATCTCGCCGGGCTTGGCGAGGGACATGAAATCGCGCCCCGTGCGGCCCGAACGGTAGCAGGCAGTGCAAAAGCTAGGCAGATAGCCCTGGTCGCACAGGTCGTACATTACCTCGTCGAGTGGACGGCGATCGCCTGGCTCAAACTGGCGCGCGTCTTCGTCGTTAGGGTTGCGCTCCGTGTAGCCGCCGGGTGCAACGCTGGATCCTGCCGAGATCTGAGTGATACCAAGACGCAGGCACTCGCGCCGCATCTCGGGCACCTCACGAGTGGTCAGAATCATGCCAGTGTAGGGCACTGCCAGTCGCGTGATAGCCACTATCTTGCGGAAGTCGTCGTCGGAGACCCGCGCCGGCGGGTTCGAAGCGAGAGGTGTATTATAGGCAGGCTCCAGACGCGGCACCGAAATCGTGTGGGGGCCCACACCGTAGGTCGAGTCCAGATAGCGGGCGTGGTCAAGCAGCGCCAGCAGGTCCCACCGCCAGTCGTAGAGCCCGAAGAGGACGCCTAGACCCATATCATCGATGCCAGCCGGAAAGCAACGGTCCCACACAGTCACGCGCCAATCGTAGTTGGCCTTAGGGCCCACCGGATGCATGTATTCGAAGGTCTCGCGGTGATAGGTCTCCTGGAAGACCTGATAGGTGCCGATGCCTGCAGGCTTGAGCTTGACGAAGTCCTCGTGAGACAAGGGCGCCGCATTGATGTTGACGCGCCGTATCTCGCCCCCGTCGTGGCGTGTGTTGTACACGGTGTGCACGTCCTCTACCATGCGGTCTACGTTGTTCTTTGGGTGCTCACCGTAGACGAGAAGCAGGCGTTTATAGCCGTGGTCAATGAGCCAGCGCACTTCGCCGACAATCTCTTCGGCCGAGAGCGTCCGGCGCTGGCACAAATCATTGTCCCGTCGGAAGCCACAGTAGAGGCAATTGCCCACGCACTCGTTGGACACATACAACGGCGCGAAAAGCACTACGCGGTTGCCGTAGATACGCTGCTTGATTTCGGCGGCTGTGTGGAACAGCTCCTCAAGCTGCGCTGGGGCGGTGATCTTGATAAGTTCGGCCACCTCGTCCCTGTCGAGTCCGGCTGCTTCGCGAGCCTTAGCCATCAGGTCCGCAAACCTTACGCTGTCGGGCTGCGCCGCAGCAGCCAAAGATGACGATATCGCCTCCTCGTCAATTGCCTTTTGCTTAACGCTGATAACGCTTGCCATTAGCGGCGGCGACGGGCGTCTCGGCTCGCCGCCCTTCCCCCTGGTTACTGTTGGACTTTGCCGACACTCAATCCAAAGCGCCGCCGGAGAGCAACGACAGCGCCGGTGCAGAGACTTCTTGGATCTGTTACAGAGTTCACAAGAGCAGGCTCGTAACTATATTACCCAAATCAACCCCTAGGATAACACTCACTCCCGGCCAACGCAAGGCGTGACTCTCAACCCCACATCGGCCGTCTCGCGGTCTTGCTGTTCCTGGGGGCTGGGGCTGAGCCTGGCCCACAAATTGCCATCCTTCGCGCGGAAAAAGGAGCGGGACCGGACAAAGCCGCAGATGCTTGCGCCTAGCTCGGGGTCCTCCGGTCACGGTTCTCGATGATCCGGAAAGGAGAAATCGGGTCGGTGTTGATGTCGCGCATGCCAGCGCACACACGCTCATAGCCAGCCCTATAATTAGGAACCATAGGCAGGCCGCTCCACCGGGCGACGACGCCCAGGGTCTTGCCCCAGAGGTCGAAGCCAAGCAAGCCTTCGAGCAAGACTCCGCTCCCCCTGACACAGTCTACCGCAAGAGGGCTGTCGTATGTATTAGGACAGCGTCACCAGCCCAAAGGATATGTCCAGCCACTGTGTTCTCACGTAGTGCGGCACGTTGACGGCCAGAATGCCGCGGGCCTCCCAGGCGGTGAGGTCCACGCGATTGACGTCTGGTGGAGCGAGTAAAAACAAGCTTCAGATTGGAGTATTTGTCAAGCAGCGCGTCATCGGCTCTAAATGGATGAAGCACGATGGGATCTCGGCTACCGACTTCTCGGAATCTCCGAGTCCGACAGGTCAGCAAGGGAACCCGTAAAGTAGTTAGTGCAAACCCTGCGCGCCGCCTCTATCCAGTTGTTCGGGCAGGAATCGGCGCGTCCCTAGGCCCTGCAGCCCGGTCGGCTGAGCGCGTGGCTTTAGGTGTGTCAGGTATTGCCGACAGGCAATCGGCGAGCTACTCCTGCTGCACTGCGTCAAAGCGGCAGACCGTGAAGCAGGAGCCGCAGCGTATGCACTCCTCCTGGTTGATGACGTGAGGCTGACGGGGCTCGCCAGCTATGCAGTGGACGGGACACTTGCGCTTGCACAGTCCGCAGCCCACGCACTTCTCTGGGTCGATCCTATAATGCACGAGGTCGCGGCACTGATGGGTGGGACAGCGCCGCTCCACGATGTGGGCTTCGTACTCATCGCGGAAGTGACGCAGCGTGCTGAGGACTGGGTTCGGCGCCGTCTGGCCCAGGCCACACAGCGCGGCTTTCTGGCAGACGCGCCCCAGCCGCAGGAGGCGGTCCACGTCACGCTGCTCGCCGCGGCCTGTGGTGATGCGCTCCAAGACCTCGAGCATGCGCTTGGTACCCTCGCGGCACGGAGTGCACTTGCCGCAGCTCTCGTCCTGGGTGAAAGCCAGGAAGAACTTGGCGATGTCAACCATGCATTTGCTGTCGTCCATCACTATGAGGCCGCCGGAGCCCATGATCGCACCAGCCTCGCGTAGGGAGTCGTAGTCGATGGGAGTATCCAAGTAGGCCTCGGGCAGGCACCCTCCAGACGGACCGCCGGTCTGCGCCGCCTTGAACTTGCGACCGCCGAGGATGCCGCCACCGATCTCGAAAATGATCTCGCGAAGCGTGAGGCCCATAGGGACCTCGATGAGACCAGTGTTCTCAACGTTGCCCGCAAGAGCGAAGACCTTAGTGCCCTTGGACTTCTCGGTGCCGATGGACGAGAACCAGTCGGCGCCCAGCATGATCACCGCTGGAATATTGGCCAAGGTCTCAACGTTGTTGATTAGGGTCGGTTTACCCCAAAGACCACTCTGGGCCGGGAAGGGGGGGCGAGGCCTCGGCATACCCCGCTTACCTTCGATGGAGGCCATCAGCGCGGTTTCCTCGCCGCAGACGAAGGCCCCGGCGCCAAGGCGCAATTCCACGTCGAAGCTGAAGTCACTGCCCAGCACCTTCTCGCCCAGCAAGCCGCGCTTGCGCGCCTCTGCGATGGCGATTTCTAGGCGCTTGACTGCCAGCGGGTACTCAGCACGCACGTAGATGTAGCCCTGGCTTGCACCCAGTGCATAGCCTGCGATGGCCATGGCCTCCAACACCGTGTGGGGATCGCCCTCAAGGGTACTGCGGTCCATGAAGGCCCCCGGGTCGCCCTCGTCAGCGTTGCACACCACAAACTTCGGCGAACCCTCGGCCTTGCGCATAAATTCCCACTTCAGCCCTGTTGGGAACCCCGCGCCGCCGCGGCCCCGCAGACCTGAGCGCTTGACCGTGTCTACCACCTGGTCCGGTGTCATCTCGTCAATAGCCTTGGCTAAGGCACGGTAGCCGCCCACAGCGAGATAGTCGTCGAGGGACTCCGGATCGACACGGCCCACGTTGCGCAAGGCGATGCGAAGCTGGTCGTGGAAAAAGGGGATGTGGTCCCAGTCGCGCGTGAACCGGTTAATCATGCCGTGGCTGTGGTCGGGCTGCAGTGTGCCGCCATTGGTCTGGGGGCGCTCGCCACGGTCAATCAGCCAGTCCGTGATCGCCTCGCCCTTAGCAACATGTCGCTGCACGATCTCCCTGGCCCGCTCCGGTGTTACTTGTATGTACATGCTGGGGGGCTCACCGGGCCGCCGCACCTCCACCAGCGGCTCGAGGCTGCAGCGTCCGACACAGCCGA
>JAKORR010000431.1 GCA_029777735.1 Armatimonadota bacterium
AGGGCCTGAGAGCCTTCGCGTTGACGCCCAGAGCATCGGCCAGACGAAGGCACTCGCGCAGGCGAGCCGACAGGGCGTCGCGGGCCGCCTCGGCCAGGTCTACCACGCGCACATCGTCCAGCAGCGAAGTCGTCTGGGCCTTCGGGTCGTGGTGGAAGTGCACGGTGATGGAGCGCGTGTACTCCGGGAACCAATCCGACACGAGCACTGCGTTACCAGACCACTGGCCCGACTGGCGGGAGGGCTCCTGGCGGGCGTAGGGTTGACCTTGTTTGCCTTGGGCGTCAAAAAAGTCCACGCGCAGAAAGAGGGGCGCTGAGCCGGACTCCCAACGAACCTTCCAGCACACGGCTAGGGGGTGCCCCGGCTCCACGGGAATCTTCTGCTTCAGGATCAGGTCCTCGAAGTCAGCGGCAGAGGAGACGACGCGGGCGTACTTCCCGCCCGCTGGACCGTCAACGACGCTCCAGCCCGCGTCCGCCGTCCAGGCGTCCAGATTACCGCCCTCGAAGTCGTCGGCAAAGAGGGCCTTGCCGATTGCTTCGCCGGCCTCCAAGCGTGCGACCAGAGCACGGACAACGCTCTGGTACTCAGAGTCTGCAGCCTGCGATAGGCTCTGAGAAGCCCGGAGTAGAAAACAGGTAGCGATGGTAGTCAGGAAAAGGCCTCGGGCGACTCTGGTCATGGTTCTCCCCCGTGAGACACTTGCACCAGGATTCGAAATGAGCACCCCTAACTAATAAAGTATCTTCAGCGGCCTCCAGGCGGGACCTGCAAGGGCCGGTGGGCGAAAGTGGAACCCCAACGGGTGGCAAAGACCCTCGTCAGCATGGCCAAGAGCCCAGTGACGATGACCGAGGCGTCCTAGGTCGCATTCTACGGCATGACACTGGAGACCTGTCGCGGGAGGGCCATGACCGTGTCGAGTGGGTTGCACAACATCCAGGGGCGTAGATCAGTGCCGTGGGAGTTTATCTCGATGACCCAGTCCTCTGGCGTGAGCACCAGTGAGGCCGCAATCACGCCGCGGAAGTCGCCACACAGAACATGGCCGCCGGAGCAGGCCAGCCACTCTCGTCCTGCGTGGTTTTCCCGACCACATTGTCTTGGTCAAGAACAAGAAGGGCGCTTCGGAGGAAATCCTGCCGCGGCTCACGCAGAGCGTGGCGTACATCGTTCGCGTTATAGGCCCCACACAAACGGCAAAGTAAGATGCTCTTCGTGCCTCTGGGCACCAACCTAGCCAGGTACAAGTCGGGGGCCTTCAACCTATTCAGTGTGCAAGACCGGCGAGGACTTACGGCTATTGGTGGCGATCGTCCCGGTGACATCCCCCCGTTTTCTAGACCAGTCAGAGTGAGAGGGTTACGGCCTGCCTGGTACTGTGTGGGCGGAGGGAGGGCGTAGCCCGACCGGAGCCCACAC
>JAKORR010000432.1 GCA_029777735.1 Armatimonadota bacterium
ACGTATCGAACCTGCGTCGGAAGATCGAGAAAGATGCGCGCCGTCCAGAGCATCTGTTGACAGTTCGTGCTATAGGCTACAAGATGATATGAAGAGCTTGAGGCAAAGGTCTTTTGCGGATGTAAGGACTGACTTGAGGGGGCCGCAGTAGGGAGGCTGTGGCGACTCTCTTGGGCCTGAGGCAGCGTCTTCGCGTGACTCAGTTCGGTCACCTTCGCGGCGCCGGAGAAACGCCGTTGACCAAGCGCGCGAGGGGTGGTATATTAGAGTTGTTCCGCACGGGGCAAGCTGGGGCTAGAGAGTCTTCTTGGGCCAATCCTCGGTCGTGCCTTCCGCAATAGCCCATGAACCTTACCGAGCTCGTTGTCAGCACCGTCCGCCATATCCGACCGATCGACGTCGTAGATATGGGCGCGGTGGCTTATTTCGTGTACCGAGGGCTTCTGCTGGTCCGCGGCACTCAGGCCATGGCCCTCATCAATGGCCTGCTGCTTATCCTCCTGCTCATCTGGGTCACGTCTCCACTGCAAACCTTCAACTGGCTTGTGCGCAACCTGATGCTGCCGTCGGTTATCGCCATCGTGGTCATCTTTCAGCCCGAACTACGCATGGCGCTGGAGCGTCTGGGGCGGGCCAGCCTAGGAGGAGGCGCGTCCTTTCTGACAGGAGAGACTCGTCACGCCCTGATCACTGAGTTGGCCGACACGATGGCCGACTTCTCGGCTCGACGCATCGGGGCACTAGTGGTCCTTGAAAGAAGCGTTCCGCTCGTAGAGGTGGCGCGCACCGGCAAGACGCTCGACGCCGTGTTCTCGCAGGAGCTTCTTGCCACCGTGTTCTTCCCGCGGTCTCCCTTGCACGACGGGGCGGTCATCGTGCGGGGGAACCGGGTGGTGGCAGCGGGCTGTGTTCTCCCCCACTCCGAGAGCCCCGGCCTGTCGGTTAGCACAGGGTTGCGCCATCGAGCCGCCTTGGGCATAACGGAGCGCACAGATGCGGTGGCCGTGGTGGCGTCCGAAGAGACAGGCAACATATCAATGGCTGTGGACGGAACTTTAAGCCCTGCCCTGGAGAAGGTCGAGTTGATGGAGCGCCTCCTGAGGCTGTTCGAAGCCGAGGAACACCGATCGAGGCTGTTCTTCTGGCGACGGTGACACCATGCGCTCCTTGGCGAGACGTATCAGTTCCCGTGTGCTGCACCAATGGCCCTTGAAGGGCGCTGCGGTTGTGATCTCTACCGCTTTATGGGTATACGTGCTAAATCAGCAGAACCCGATCGTTACCAAGGAGTTCGTGGTAGAGGTAATGGTTACGGGCATCCCCAAGGATCTGGAACTGCTGAGCATTGACCCCAAGCAGGTGACGGTCACACTCAGAGGCAGAGCGAGCATGCTGTCGGGCAGCCAGGCACCTCTGGCCCTGCAGGTCGACGTCTCTGCAGGATCGGTGGGCAGCCAGGAAATGCCCTTAAGGGTTGTGGCGCGTCCAGCGGGGGTTGACGTGGTCCACCTGGAAACGAAGCATGTTAAGGTTCACCTCGACCTTTCTGTGTCCACGAAGAGGCCAGTTATCGTTGAGACACCAGGTCTGCCGGCAGAGGGCTATCGAGCTTATCCTGGAAGCGCTCAGCCTTCCACAGTCTCAGTGGCAGGGCCAGCCAGCATGGTGCAGCGTGTGACCAAGCTGGTGGCAACTCTCGACATCTCGGGCTTGAGTGCGACGGCCAGCCAGCTTGTGAAGGTTGAGCCTCGTGACGAAGTAGGCCTGCCGGTTCCTGCGGTGCGCGTCGAACCGGACAAGGTGCGAGTCGTGGTCCCGATAAGGCCAGTCAATGTCAAGCTGGTTGCTATCTGGCCCGATCTGGGCGACCCGCCACCCGGGTACCAGGTGCGACGCTTGTCCGTCAGGCCTGCGGGCGTGGTTGTGAGCGCCGCTCCCACTGTGCTGCGGACGCTCCAGACGGTAAGGACAGAGAGTATCGACATTAGCGACCTGCGGCGCACCAGAACTTACAGCGTGCGGCTCCGGGTGCCCGAGGGCGTGTCCATTCTGGGGCCCGCTTCAGCCCAGGTAACCGTAGAGGTCACCAGGATCCGTGCCGGACGATCTGAGGCAACCGCCCCGGCTGAAACCGAGGAGACCCAGGCCGTGCCCAGGCCAGCTCCGGAACCTTCTGCGTCTGAGGGGTCACAGGAAGAGACACCGGCCCTTGGCTCACATGGTGAGTTACCCAGCGGCGGGACCAGCCATACGCCCGCCACACCGCCGTCTCGCTGACAACATGGACACGAAAGCTTGCAGCTACGGCACAGATCACTATGTCCGATACTCTCGGCCTCTGAGGTGAAAGACGGGCTGGAGGGTGAGTGCCAGAAGGACAAGGTTCCGTTTCTACGTCTTTCAGCCTGAACTGGACCAGGTAGCTCCCTCGCGACCTCAAACCGTGGGTCGATGAGTATCCCTGGCAAGAAACCTCGGGGCAGACAGCTTTGAGCCGCTGATGATTGGATGAAGGGCAGCAAATGCCAGCGAGGGGATGAAGCTGAGTGAGTTGTCGGAACTGGTCAGTCTGGGGCAGCTTCGCAACGGTACGTCGTTAGGGATGGATTTCAGGAACACGGCTCGGACGTTTGCAGAACCTTAATGCTTCCCTTCGAGAGTGTTACTGCCGGCGCGGCTGGAGTTGCTCCAAGAAACAACGTCGGCCAGGGATACCCTGTCCGGTATATTCACTTTCCACCGGCAGCCCGGAGTAGTGGAACAGAACCGCGAAGCAAGGCTCAGCCGCCGCACCATACCCTCACTTACTACCAACCTCGTGGAGGCTAATTGATGCGACCTCTGCTGAATCTGTTGCTCGCAGTATCCGCGGCCCTGGTGGCCCTCTCGGGTTGTGGCGGCTCGGGCTCGTCTGAGACTGCGCTCCCTTCCCCAGTCGCCGGAACAATGATAGACATCCATAACCACATCCTCCCCGGCCTGGATGACGGCGCCAAGAGCAGAGACGAGGCCGTGGCGATGGCGCGATTGGCCGTCACCGACGGCATTGGTACGATCATCGCCACGCCCCACTGGGACGCT
>JAKORR010000433.1 GCA_029777735.1 Armatimonadota bacterium
TGTCTGGTCTTCCTGCTCCTGTTCCTCGACCGGGTCGTGCTGATCTTCCTTACCCATAAGCGACATCAATCGCAACTCCAGTTCAGTGCGTCAATACAATTCGGTTCCTGCAAGCCCTCACCAGCTACCGCGCTGCTATGCCTCGCGCCTATCGACAGGGATGACGCGAACGGTCTTGGGCTTCAAGCGGGGGAGTTCAACCCGCAGGAAGCCGTCTTCATAGCGCGCCACAATATTCTCTTCATCCACAGGCCACGGCAGCAACACGTCAGTACGGAACTCCCCGTAGCCAATCTCAAGCTGGTGGTAGGCCGTGCAGCCGGGCAGGTGCGCGGGGCGCGTCCCGCTGATAATAAGCTGGTGCGGGCTGATGGCGACGTTGAAATCCGAGGTCTTCATCCCGGCGATCTCCACCAGCACGATAAGCCGGTCGTCCGTCTCCATCACATCGGTGGGCGGTCGCCAGACATTCGGACGCCGCACGACGACGAAACGCCCCCCTCCCATCACCACATGATAGTGGTGTGTTTCGGATTTATCAGACGGGGAGGATACGTCCCTGTCTTGCTTCGCCGTCATACCGAGCCTCACTTTACCAGCAACTGCAGGCTACGCACTTGCTCTACTTAATCGGCCTGAGCGGCCCGGTGCACGGTAGCTTTGCCGTGCGGGCCTCCCAACACCGAGCCTTATTTTACCATAGCGTACAACACCAACCCAAAGCGAGTATACCTGGCTGACATTATAGGATGATTAGAGCTCCGCAGAAAGTACGCCAGCCTGCCTACAAAAACGGCACAGACGGACGGTTGTATCCATCTGTGCCATCTATCGATCATCTTTTGTTGCGCCGCTGCAGGTTTAACGCAGGCCCAGGTTCTCCTCCGCCTGGTTGCACAGCGACCGACCGCCCGCCTCCAGCCATGTCTCCAGGGTCGGGCTGCTGTCCCAGCCGGAAGTCGCCTCACGGTAGATACCCGTTCCCCAGCGGTAATAACGCTGAGTCTCGTGCGGCCAGGTGTTGTAATCACGCGGGATCACGCCGATGCCACCGTTGTAACCCGCCATCGCCAGCCCGACATGCCCATCGGAGCGCTGGAGGGCCTGTGCAAAATAGTCCAGACCCCGGCGCGCATTGGTGGACGGGTCAAACCGGTTCTCACCCTCGGCAAAGTGGAAGGGCATCACCTGGAACAGCCCCGACGCGCCCGCCCACGACTCGGCGGACGGGTTGCCGCAGGACTCAATCTGCATGAGTGTGGCCGCAGCATTGGGGTCGATGCCCCACTCCGAAGCCCAGGCGACGATTTCATCCTCCCAGTACAGCACGGAGGGTGTAAAGACCGGCGACAGCTTCGAAACGGTCGTGGCTCGCTGGCTTTCTGCCTCGTACAGCGCCGGCACATCCGCTGCCTGCTGCACCATCAGGTCGGGTGCGGCCAGCGCCACAAGGCCCTCATTCCTGTCGAGCAGAGTAGAAACAACACTAAACGCAAAAATAGCCACTGCCACAAAGGCCAGAATCTCCAGCCAGAGCGACCGTGACCACCAGTTTGCAGTGGCACGTGCGAGCAGCTTCACCTTGTCGAGCCCCGTTTTCAAACGCTTCTTGCCTGTATTAGAACATTATTAGAACAAGTGTTTTATCGCTGCGGAAATTCTAACACAGAGCCCCGCTCAAGGCAAGTCTGGAGGCGGCCCTCCGGGCATTTCTGATACAACACTGATACCCGGCAGTCCCTAATTAATATAGCCATGCTTGCCAGCGGCGCAACTGCACGAGTACAATCCGATGACGTGCGGCCATGCAGAGGCTCGCAGCCTTCGCACGCCGCCTCGTGACACTACCTGAGATGAAGGAGAA
>JAKORR010000434.1 GCA_029777735.1 Armatimonadota bacterium
ATCTCTCAGTAGTGAGCGAAGAGGTCCTCAGCGCGGACATTCCTGTTCCACTGGAGGGGGAACAGCGGTGGGAACAAGCGCTCTATTACGAATCGAGTTGGCCACTCCATGCATGGGAGGGACGCCTATCACTTACGTCGGGGGACCCACCTCGCCAACCCCGGGAGTGCGTTCGCAGCGCCACAGTTTCGCTTGACTCGACCCTGCCAGGCGGGGCGCCCCTCCACTTCGTCGGAACAATCAACCCAACGTTCCAACCGACCTCCCCCACAGTGGTATGCGCCCCAGGAACGTGGGCCTCATGGGAGGTGCCGACCCAGTACAAGAATCTCTCACGATATGAAGCGAACGTCACAACCTATCTCACAGGAGAAGACACACTACTGGCCCTTTCGAGGCTAGGACAGCCTGGCGTCCTCGCGCCGACGGCTAGCGTCGAAAGTCGCCAGGATTTAGTGTCGCTACATTCCACACTCTCACCGCAGAAATTCATGGCCACGTGGAGTCCATTACTGGGACTCCCCCTCGGTGCCGGCATAATCCTCGGCGGATCTTTTGGAGCATGGGCAGCCAGAACGTCACACCTCCTCCATTCACTCGGGTTCCCCCGGCGCCGACTATCAATAGCCTCTCTCGCCTCAGTCACCGCGAGCACGATGACCGCATCCGCGTTGGGCATTCTCCTTAGCTACTTGGCCATGCCGGCGTGGCGATGGACCGCCTCCCTATTCGCCCAGGGTGGCCAGCTGGGCGAGTCGCCTCCCTATTCACTCCTCCTTGGGTGGGTCGCACTGTTGACCACGCTCGGGAGCTGCTCGGGGTGCAGCCTCGGCCTACTGCTGCTTGGTCGACGCCGGAGCGTTGCCGCTCGTACACTGACGAGCCTCAGCCTGCCCCAGCGCAAGGTCCTAGCGACGCTCGCGGCTAGCCTTGCAGCAGCGGCCGCCCTCACGGTGGCGAACTCGGACGGGAAAACTGCGTTCATGATCGGCGGGGCACTGCTGGGCAGCGTCGCACTTGGCTGCGCTTCTGCGGTGGCGCTCCCTGCCACCGCACGATGGTTGGAGCACTCAGAGACATTCTCGCGACGCCTGGCGGGCCGCCTGCTCAACGACGATTC
>JAKORR010000435.1 GCA_029777735.1 Armatimonadota bacterium
GAAAGCCGGCAGGTCGAAGAAGACCTGAGCCGCGGGCCCGCGCAGAGAGCCGACGTAAAGCCACTGGGTCTGGGCCAGCATGTCCAGACACAACTCATCCATCGATAACTCACATGTGGCACCACGGTGCACGAGCACAGTGCGTTCTCCCGAGTAGTCAGTGATCAGTACCGAGTAGCCGGTGCGAAGCTCCTGGGAGTAGAGCACGAGATCGGTACCGACGCCGTAGCCGCGCAATTCCTCAACCACACGCCTGCCGGGGCCATCCATGCCTACCTTGCACACGCAGCCAGTGTTGAGACCCATGAGTTTGGCGGCCACGGCAACGTTTGTAGCCCCACCGCCAGTCATCACCTCAAGATGATCCACCGAGAGCTTGGCACCGCGGGGCAGCGCCAGGTAGGAGGTCTCAGACCTGGCGTCCTCAATACACACGACCTTCGCGTCGTGGACGATTACGAAAACATCCTCGGTCGCGCTCCCAACCGTCAGGAGGTCATACATAGGGACACATCCTCAAGCCTTTGCCGGTGCGGACAGGTGTGAATAGGCGCCTGGCGAAGTTCTTGCTTGCTCTTGTGCCCACCCGGACGCAAGGTAAGGTAAAGTATACACCATGACAGCAAAGGGTACCTCCGGGGCCAAAGTAGGAGTGTGCCGGCTGTTGACCCAGGGTCTAAGGAGCGATCCGAGCAATGGCTGAGGCTGATATCGCAAGCTTCCTTGAGGCGCACTGCCAGGACCTAGTAGACACACTATCGCAACTCGTGCAGACGAAGACGACGAATCCTTACTCGGGTGACCGTGAGCCTTCGAGCGAGGCGGCGGGCCAGCAGCTTCTTGCAGAGATGCTGTCGGAGTTGGAACCCAGGCTGGACCTGTTCGATTGCCCCGACGACATCTATGCGCGCCTGGGCGTGCTGGGCCCCGAAGAGCGTAGCTTTGCTGGTCGCCCCAACTTGGTGGCCATCTTCGAACTTGGGGCACCAGGTCCCACAGTGGTCGTCAACGGCCACATGGATACCGTGGGCATCGACAACATGAGCATCGAGCCCTTGGGTGCCGAGGTGCGCGACGGCTGGATGTATGGACGAGGCACCAGCGACTGCAAGGGTGGACTCGCCGCTGCGCTCTGGGCCATACGGGCAGTGCTGAGCGTGGGGCCGGATCTGGGCGGGAGGATCATCCTGGAGAGCGTTGTAGACGAAGAATGCAATGGCAGCGGGGCGGGTACCCTCGCCTGCCTCAACCGTGGCTACCAGGGTGACGTGGCGATTTTCGTGGACGGATACGACGGGCGGATCAGCCGCGGCTGCTATGGCTGCTTAACGGCTAGGGTGCTGGTTGAGGGCCGCGAAGGGCACGGGGCTTCCGGAACGGGAGTCTCGGCGCTCGAAAAGGCTCTATTAGTCAAGCGAGGCGTCGACGAGTTCAAGCGTCGGCGCGAAGCATTGTATCCGGACGCCCGCGTCAACCTAGGCGTCTTCCGGTCAGGCACCCATCCCGCGGTGGTGCCAGGCATGGCTGAGATGCAGTTAAATGTCGTCTATCGGCTAGAAGATGCGCAGGCTTCGCTGGCCACTGGTGGCTCGTGGGGCGCCAGTGTGTTGCGCGAGGAGTTTGGCAAGGCGGTGGCTTCGGCGGCGCGGGGCGACTCGTGGCTCGAAGAGCATCCTCCGCAGGTGGGTTGGATCAAGGACCTGATTCCTTTCCAAGAGACGGAGCACTCGCCGTGGCTGGCGCGGCTGAAGGAGGCTTACACAGCCGCTACAGGGCGTGCACCACTGACCGACCTGATGATCGGGTGGACCGACGCTTCTTACTATTCGGCGCTGGCGGGCGTGCCAACCTTCCTTATTGGTCCCTCGGCCGACGGCAAGGCCCACAGCCCTGACGAGTGCGTCGAGATCGCTGCGCTGGTGCGGTCGGCCAAGGTCCTCTCGACTTTCTTGGTGCGTACACTGGCAGGGGGTGACTAGCCTCTCCCGGGCCAGACCTCTTGGCCACGCCTGTTGGAGAAGCGGTTCTCTAGAGATAGAATCACGTGCGACCATGGCCAGATGGCTCTTCTGGACTTTGCTTCCGGCCGCTGGGGCGTGTTTGTTGTCAGCCTTCGTACCTGTGCTGGACGCACGCCTCAATGATTTTGTGTTCATGCTTCGGGGTCCACGGCGGGTCACTGCCCCTGTCGTGACGGTGACCACTTTCGAGGCACAGGGCACAGATCAGGTACCGTGGGGATATTCAGCGCAGGGGTTGGCCACTCTGGTCCGAAGGGTCAATTTGGGCTGTCCGGCTGCTATTGTGCTGGCCATAACCCCACTCACCCGCATGCCCGAAGACGAGCCAGGCCTGCGAGATCTGGCGACGGCAATTCATGAAGCTGGTAACGTCGTGCTGCCAGCGTGCTTGGTGCCCGAGGCTCAGGGCCCTGTTTCTACATCAAAGGCGATCGCTAGGTTCACGATCAACACGAAGCCTTTGCTTCAGCCGCTGACGCTACGCAAGGCGGTCTTCACTGCGCCGCCTCACATGCTTGTTGAAGCCGCCGCAGGTCTGGGGACCACCAATCTGTACCCTGACGCAGATGGAGTGGTGCGAAGCTTCCCGTTGATAGTGTCCGATGGTATGTCCGGGCTGCCAGCGCTACCGCTTGAGGCTGTACGTGTGGTTCGCAAGTTGCCTCCACGTTCGGCGCAATTGGAGCGACAGGCAGTGTACCTGGGCGATTTGCGCATTCCCGTGCAGACAGACAGCGCCGAGATGCTACTTGACATTCCCGGGGGCAGCAACGCCAGGCTCGCACTGACAGCCGCAAGCCTCAGAGACGCCAGCCGCGCACAATTGCGGCACGCATTCAATGGGACCGTGGTAGTGCTTTCCACGTCTGTCGTGGGCACATCCACATTGTTTTCCACGCCGGCAGGCCCGGCTGCTACCGGCGCTGACTTGATAGCAGCGTGCATAGAGAATCTGCTGACCCAGGGCTGGCTGCGTTCTGTGCCTTGGTATGTGTCCTGGATACTGGCCTTCGTGGCATCCGGTTTAGCGGCCTTTTTCGCGGGTCGGCTGTCTCCGCTGGCTGCGATTCTCGCCAACGCTATGCTGGTCGTGGCCGCCTTCATGGCGTTGGCAATCGCCCTCAGCTATCAGTTCCAGCTTTCTGGCCTGTGCCTGATATTGTCGGTGGTCTTCAGTGGCGTGCTGAACGCGACGGCTATCGCCGTCGTGGCTGAGCGCGACAAGACCGCAGCTGAGGCTGTCTTCCAGTCACGGCTGCGCGCGCTCGACCAGGTAGGTGAACTGATAGGCAGCGCCCTGAACCGTGACGAGTTGCTTCACGGCATCATGCGGTGGGTGGCCAATGAATTGGGCGTGGAAGCCTGCTCGTTGGCGCTACTCGATGAGCGCCACAGAGAACTGCACTTTGAGGTTGCACTAGGGCCCAAGGGAAACGAAGTCAGCGACTTCACAGTGCCCCTAGGCCACGGCATCATCGGGGTCGTGGCCCAGACAGGCGAACCGCTAATCGTCAACGAGGGATGGCGGGATCCCCGCCACGCCAGCGAAATCTCTTCGGCCATCGACTTCCGGCCACGGAACATTTTGTGTGTGCCCATGCGTTTGCACGGACGCGTGGTCGGCGTTATAGAGGCGATGAACAAAGCCGATGGCGAGGATTTCGACGTACAGGACAGCTATCTGCTGACGACGATCGCAGCGCAGTCCGCGCTGCTGCTGGAGAATTCCAGGCTCATCGCAGAATTGCAGCAGCGAGTGGACTACGCCAACGCGGAGTTGCGCGCAGCCTATGCGCAGCTCGAGTCGGAAAAGGCGAAGGTCGAGACGTTAATCGACCAGACGGCCTCTCCAGTGGTCGCCGCAGACGCGGAGAACCAGGTGGTGCTGCTCAACGATGCAGCCGAGGAAGCACTAGGGGTGCGCTCCGAAGACGCGCTGCAGAAGAGCGTCTTCGTCGTGCTGCCGCCCGAGTTGGCGTCGCTGTTTGCTGCGGATTTGGAATCGACCGGGGGGCGACTGGACAAGGAACTCGAGCTCACGGGCCTCGGCGACCGGTTGACGGTGTACCATGCCAGCCTTGCCCTGGTGCGCAGTGTCGATGGCCAGGTGCTAGGCCGGAGCCTAATCCTTAACGATATTACGGAACTGCGCGAGCTGGACCGGATGAAGACGGACCTGGTGTCCTTTGTCGCCCACGAACTGAAGAATCCTCTCAGCGTGATAGACGGATTCACGCAGCTCTGCCGGCGACGCCTCGGGTGTGGCGACGCCACTGAAGCTGCCAACCTACTTGAGCGCATAGAAAAGCAGGCACGCAGAACTGAGCGACTGGTGCAAGACTTCCTGAACCTCTCGCGCCTGGAAGTCGGCCGCACGCTGGAGTACGAATTCACGGCGATAGAGGACCTGGTGGCGCTGATTGAGGAGGTCATAGAGCTGGAACCTAGACGTCGCGAGTGTCACACCTTCAGTATCCAGATTCCGCCCGACCTGCCAGTGGTCTACGCCGATCGGTCCAAGCTCGAAGAAGTGCTAACCAATCTGGTGAGCAATGCGGTGAAATACTCGCCCCGAGGAGGCGAGATACAGGTCGTAGCCGAGGTCGAAGGCGACTGTGTGCAAGTCTCTGTCAGTGATCAAGGCGTAGGTATCGCGCCGGAGGACCAACGCAACCTGTTCCAGAAGTTCCGCCGAACTCGGGGAGAGCAGCGGCACAATATACCTGGTACCGGCATCGGATTATACCTCTGCCGCCACCTCGTCGAGGGATACGGGGGCCACATCTGGATCGAGTCAGAGCTAGGCGTAGGCACAACCGTAAGCTTTACCCTGCCGACCAGGCCACCAGACGCCCAGGAGGGTGGAAAGTAAGGCCGGCCGCAGGGAGGTGCCAGCGATGACCACTGCACGAGGAAGGCTGCCGCTCAAACTGTACGTAGGCGACGTAATGGAACTCAAGAAGCCTCACGCCTGCGGCGCAAACGCCTGGGAGATTGTTCGTCTAGGGATGGATATTCGCGTGAAATGTCGTGGCTGTGGTCGGATCACTATGCTGCCCCGGGTGCGTGTGGAGCGCCGGCTGCGCAGGTTTCTGGAGCGCCCGCAGGCGCCTCCCGAGACGGGAAGGGATACTCCATAACCTATGCCGCCCTGGGTCCCAGTCTAGGCGACGAGTTCCACTCGCGACGCGAGGCGACAGGGGTACCTGACCCGGTGGACAATCCCCGGGCGTGGCTTCGATGGGCTTATGCCCTGCTGATCTGCCCTGAATGCGACGGGTGCACCAAGTGCGCGGTCAAGTGCGCCGGGCCGATACCCCTGTGGCGAGAGGAAGCTGAGGCCCTGGCGCGACTTGCCGCAGAGCAAGGCTTGGTGACGTCCGTGAGACGGCCGATAGGTGAGGATGATCCCTGTCCCTTTCTGGACACTCAAACACGATTGTGTCAAGTTTATACTGCTCGTCCGCTCATCTGTCGAGCCTTTGGTCTTGTACCCTGGCTCCCATGCCCCGCGCGAGAGAAAGAGGCCAAGGCGAAGGCGCCGCGACAGCTCTCGCCTAAAGCCGTGACACTTGTCTTGGAGGGCTACACCTCGCGGCCACGCCGAACGCTGATCGAGTGGATGCGCGACAGCAAGGCCTGAACTACGAGCGGTACTCCGTGAGGAATCCGCACCTACCCTGCCAGGACGCGGGAGGCGCTGGGGTGAGAACCGGGTGACACCAGCCCGTCTATGCGGTATTCTGCTCCCGTGCACACTCGTCCTTCCGGTGGGTTTACCCTGATAGAGATGCTGGTGGTGATCGGCATCCTAGCCATCCTCGCCGCCATGCTCTTCCCTGTCTTGGCCGGCGCCCGAGAGAAGGGCCGCAGCGCACGGTGCCTGACTAACCTCAGACAGTTAGGCTCAGCCGTAGACATGTATTCGAGCGACTGGGACGAGCTCTACCCCTTTGCCAAGGATCCCGCCGACGAGTTCTGCCCCGTGATCTGGTCAGACTTCCCGCAGTGGCAAGCGTGGATTCCCTATATGCCGCGGATTACCGATGCGCTGAACCCGTACATCCGCAACAGTGAGGTGTGGCATTGCCCGTCAGACACGGGCTTCACGGAGCTAGAGGACGCCGGGCTTCCGCTGAACGGCAAGCCCACCAGCTTCGTGGCCTTTGGTACGAGCTATTTTTACCGCACGGAGATCGCGTTTGCGGGTACGCTGGCCGGCAGCCCGGACCGCGTGGCCGAGATCAACCTGTTGTTTGACGCGCACGGCTCATGGCACGGTCGCAGCGATATCGACAGCCACAAGCGGTGGAACATTCTGTACGCCGATGGACATGTGAAGTCGGCCAATCGGGAACAATATGACCGTGCGTGGAGCACTCCGCTTTGGGTCCCCTAGGCGGTGAGCCGCCTCCTAGGTCCCAGCTCCGGTCTGGCGCAGAGAGCAAGGTTCCACGTTTGTCTTCCATGGCAGGAGTGAAGCACCCGATGCCGAAGAGGTATTCTGCCGCACACCGGGCAAGCGGCTGCAGAGTCACTGGGAGATCCCTGCTAGACGCCGGAGCGTAACCGCAATGCTTGCTCGTATATCCAGTGCAACGGTGATTGGGTTGGAGGGTGCGCCTGTCACTGTTGAGGTAGATGTGACAGGCGACATGACCAGCTTCAGTATCGTTGGTCTGCCTGATCCCGCAGTCAGAGAGAGTCGCGAGCGCGTGCAGGCAGCCATCCGCAACAGCGGGTATCACTTCCCCGATGCGCGAGTGACTGTCAACCTGGCACCCGCGGATGTGCGAAAGGAAGGCCCCTTGTTCGATCTGCCAATTGCCGTGGGACTACTGATGGCTACAGGCCAGTGTCTGACGGACGTGGCTGAGAGCTGCCTCGTGGTGGGTGAGCTAGGGCTGGATGGTTTGGTACGGCCAGTGAATGGGGTTCTGCCCATGGCGCTGGCGGCGGCACACTCCGGGATGGCGCGCATGATCGTGCCGCCGGGCAACGCCAAGGAGGCAGCCGTGGTGGAGGAGGTCGAGGTATACACTGCTGAAACGCTTTACGACGCGGTACGCTTGTTAGAGACGGAGTTCATGGGCGAGCCAGTAAGGATCGAGCCAGACGAGCTTGCGCCGAACAGACCCAAATACGCAGTGGATTTCGCCGACGTACGGGGCCAAGAGCTGGCCAAACGCGCGCTTGAGGTAGCTGTGGCGGGTGGTCACCATATCCTGATGATCGGCCCGCCAGGTGCAGGCAAGACCATGCTGGCCCAGCGCGTGCCAACCATCATGCCTTCGATGTCCGTTGGCGAGGCTCTGACAGTCACGCAGATCTACAGCGTAGCTGGGCTGCTGCCGCGCGAGGTGGCCCTAGTGCGCGAGCGGCCCTTCCGCAACCCACACCACTCCACCAGCGTCGCTGGGCTGATCGGGGGCGGACCGATACCGAAACCCGGCGAGGTTTCTCTGGCTCA
>JAKORR010000043.1 GCA_029777735.1 Armatimonadota bacterium
CCCAGATGAAGGTCGTAGACGTGCCGCCGCCGCAACTCGGCGTGGACTTCACTGGCGTGCCCGGCTATGACATCACTGGGACGATCAAGCTGGCAGATGGCACTGGCCTGCCGGGTGTCACCGTGACGGCCGGGTCGTGGAGCACGACGACGGACGCTCAGGGCCGCTACTCGCTCCTGGACCTACCGGCGGGCACCCATACCGTCGTGCCCGTGCTGCGCGGCTATGCCTTCACACCGTCGTCGATTGACGTGAAACTTGTCGACAAGGATGTTGCCAATCAGAACTTCACGGCATCGCCGATTCGCTACGCGCTCAGTGGCCGGGTGAGCACTGCTCAGAATGAACCGGTGGCGCAGGCGACGGTGACTGTGTACGACGAGGACGGAGTCAAGGTGGCTTCGACCCAGACGACCGATCCGGGCACCTACAGGTTCGCCGCGCTGGCGCCGGGCCGCTACACGGTTCGCGTGACCAAGGCTGGGTGGGCCTTCCAGCCGACGGAGACGGCGCTGGACCTGTCCGCCGACACCAGCGGCGTGGACTTCGAGGCCGTGCCTGTGGTCGAGATCACGCTGGCCCAGGGCTACAACTTCATCGGCGTGCCCACCGTGCCGCTCGACCAGCACCCGTTGGCTGTGTTCCAGGTAGCTGAACGTCGCGTAGCTCGGTGGGATCCGGACCTGGCCCGAACCCAGCCCGACAACGCTTATGTACTGGCGCAGACCGGTCAATTGCCCGAGATTCTCAAGGTCAAGCCCGGCGTTGGGTTCTGGGTGCGGGCCGACAGCGATCGGAGGCTCCAGGTTGCGGGTAGGCCGCCGAGCTCCGCCGCTTCGGTCGAGATGCTACTTGGGCGCGGGTGGAACATGCTGGCGAACCCCTTTGGGGCGCCGATGCGCTGGAGTGTCTTGGGCATAACCGCCGGCATGCCCATGCGCTCCTTGGGCTTCCTCTACGACAGGACTGCCAACTCCTATGTCATGGTCTCGAACGTAGTGGGCCAGAACATTGTGGATACTGTCCCGACTAACGCGGCCTTCTGGCTATACTCCTTGGACCGGGCGGTCCTACAGGTGCGCGGCGCGACCGCCACGGCCTCAGAGGAGCAGGCTTTGGCGCTACAGACCGGGGACTTCCTGCTGCCGATCACGGCGGTCACGCCTGGCAGCCGGGACGCCGCGACGCTTGTTGGCGTCATGTCCGCGGGGGAGATACGAGTGGAGAACCCACCGGCCTTCGAGGGCATGGTTGACCTATACATTGAGGACGGGGATACGTCACTGGCCGCAGATGTTCGCACCCAGGCGGCTCCACGCATGAACTGGCGGCTGGGGTTGGTGGCTCCGGCGGGTGTGGACGAGGTGTCGATTGAGCTGCCCGACTTGTCCCGGGTGCCCGCGGACAAGCGTGTCATGCTCAAGGACCTCGACACCGGTCGCAGCGTCTACATGCGCACCCAGCCACGGTACACGATGAAGGTCGAGGCGGGCCAGGTGCGCCACCTGGAGCTGGCCATCGAGGACAAGGGCGCCAACTGCCTGACTGTTTCCTCGGCTCAGGCGCAGCAGCAAGGCGGCAAGGCCGTCGTGACCTTCAGCTTGTCGACGGCGGCAAGGGTGCAGGCCCAGGTTCTCAACATGGCGGGTCGCGTGGTACGCGTACTCGCAACCGACCAGCCGGGACCCGCCGGCATCAACAGGCTGACGTGGGATCTGCGCAACAGCCAGGGCGCGCCGGTCCCCTCTGGTCGCTATATCATCCGTCTGGTGGCTGTCGGGGACGACGGCCAGCAGGTTGCGGCAGTGGCTCAGGTAACGGTACGCCGGTAGCGCAGGCTTATCCGTGGAGAGGGCCAAGAGAGAGGTGCGAGCAACATGCGTGCATTGAAGGCCGTGCTGGGTGTCACAGCAATTGTGGCTCTCGCGTTTGTATCCTGTGGCTGGGTGCTCACGCGGCATATTCCCATGGCCCCGGGGCAAGTGGCTATTGGGCCACAGACCAAGATCTTCCTGAACTACGTTCAGAAGGAGCTTGGTTTGTCGGAACGGGACGCCATTGCCTTCATGCACAAGGCCTCGGAGGAGAACGGCGGGCAGCGTATCATCGACTCCTTCGAGATTCCGGTGGGCGCCCAGGTGGACTTCATCGAGGTGGATGGGAAGAAGGGCGGGCGGGAGACCGTCCGCTATCTGGGTAACGGAAGGGCCCTGCCTGCCTCCTCCAACGAAGGCATCGCCTTTTGGCGGATTTTCGAACGCGCAGCCAGGCGTAACGGCTGGGATTCGGCGCTTCGTGCAATGACGGATCTGCGGCGGCGCGGCCTCATGGTTGTGCCGGCGTGGTTTGGCGGCGGCACCAGGATAGTGGAGACGGCCGCGTCCACGGCCTCGGCGGGGACAGGCGCGACCAACGTCCGCGTCGCCATCATCCTCGCAAGGTTTCCTGCGTGGATCGACAAGGCGCCGTATAGCGATGGTAACGGCCAGCGTAGTTCTGGGGACAGGTACTATACCTTCGACCTGGATGGCCGTCAGCGGCATGTAGACCCCAGAGTGGACGGGGGGGACCGATCGACATGGCCGGGCTCGCGCGACTGGTACCTCGACTCGCCGGGCGGAGTGATGGATTCGACGGGCGAGCCGCGGGGGACGAAGGCCCAGTGGAACGACCTACACCCCGACCGGACCCCCAACGTTCTTGATGGGCCGACGGCGCCGAAAGCCCGGGATTACTGGTACCGGCGGATCTTCGACCTCAACTTCGCTGGGGACCCAATACGCGGCGACGTTGGGGACCCATCCGGCAAGAAGTGGCCCGGCTCGCTCACCAACTACTACTGGGACAACTCGCATGGCAGCGTCAGGATCCAGGGGCAGCCGACAGACATCTATGGTTGGTTCGAGAGTCACCACATCCTGGACCGACTGGCCTACCCCCAGGGGACAAACCCCGTGTACATGATTCAGCCGGGCACGCCGTTGATTCGGCCCTCGAACGAGATTATCGCGACAGATCGTGTTGACCGTCCGATACTCCGCGCTAGCCTGACTGCGGATAAGCTTACGGTTCTCTACAAGAATGAGCTCTCTGCCACGCCGTGGCCTCAGCTTGAGGTCTACCAGCGGGACATTAACGGCACCACGACGGGCGACCAGAGCGGCTGGGTCACCCTTCAGATTGCCAACGAAGGCGCTACCCGGGCAATCATGGACCCCTACGACGCTCGGCGCTGGACCTACGTGCGGCAGAACTGGGTGTACACGGATGCCGGCGACACCACGAAGACGCGGACCTTCACCCCGTGGAGCGGGCGAGATTGGCGTGTGACCTATTCAGGTTACACCTGGGAGTCTGGCCAGCCGGGGTACCAGCCCCAGGAGCAGGGCTGTGGCAAGTTGCCCAACACGCTGTTCACGAGGGATGATGTGGCTCTGCAGCTTGGCCCAGGTACCACTGCGGTGGGAGCTCAGAACCCACCGGACACGACCGGCAACCGGCTCAAGAGCTTTGACTACTACTGCCATGACCACTTCCTGAACACGAGCCGGGGGCCGTACCAGCTGGAGGCGCTATACCACGGGATCTACAGAGATGACATCGGCGGCGATAGCGAGAATGCGAATTACATCCGCGCACGCCCCTACCCCTTTGACTGCGGGTTGCCGACGAGCCAGGGCGGCAGCGACAGAATGCAGATGGGCTTTTTCAATTTCTCGGGAAACAACAATGACGGGGATGACGGGAACAGGAATCACAGCGCGGTCGGGATGAGGGCGGACGTCTACA
>JAKORR010000436.1 GCA_029777735.1 Armatimonadota bacterium
GACCTATGCAGCGGGGCTGTACGAATGCTATGACCCACAGCACCCCACGACACGGGACGACGACAGAAGGTACAAAAGCGCCCTCGCGGAGTACTGCCGAGAGGTCTTCGGCGGCCACGGCTCGGAGCACGGGTGGGAGTGGGGCGTACCGGTGTCAGACTACTTCGAGGGCAACTCCTACGCCTCACACCACAGTGACGTCGGCGCTCGGGACGGCCACGCCGTGCCGATGCTTGAGTTGATCTACCACGACTGTGTGGCTATCTACGCACATCAGGGCTGGCGGACCGGGCCGAGCGACGCGACGGCGGTGCTGCGATACCTGGCCGTAGGGCGGATGCCCCTGTATCAGTTCACGGGCCCGAGGTACTGGGAGAAGCAAGGTTCGATGGCCAGTCTGCCAGTGCAGCCCTTGGCGCCCAAGGTGACGGCGATAGGGCCACGCAGGTTCAGGATAGCCTACCGATGGCGGGCTATCGAGACGCCAGAAGGTGATCCGCGGTGCTTCGTCCATTTCACAACTAGGGACGGGGTTATCAGCTTCCAAGACGATCATGTATTCAGTCCCCCGCTGAAGCAATGGCGGACAGGAGAAGTAACGGAGGAGGCAGCACGTGTCGTGGAAGTACCGGCGGAGGTAGGGCAGGGATTCTACGAGATACGCCTGGGTGCTTTCGATGAGAATACTGGACGCTATGGATTATGGTCGGGCAACTCGGACGGCGAGGGACGATATGTGGTTGGTTATGTACAGATTGGGCCGGATGGCGGAATTACCTACACGCCGGCTAAAGAGAAGCCCGTGGGAGACCCTGGGGTGTTCGCGCGGTCCGATAATCCGAAGGTGACAAAGCTCTGCCCCACCGACCGTTTCATCAAGAACACCTATGAGTTCCTGTCGGCTGTGAACCGGCTGTGCTTTGATGTGCCTATGGTGGATCATAAGTACCTGCAAGCGGACGGGAGTGTGGAGAAATCGCGGTTTGCCAACGGGTGCGAGATAGTGGTCAACGTGGGGCTGGAGTCGTACGCTTACGAGAACGCCAACCTGCCGCCGAACGGCTTCCTCGTGAGGGCACCCACATTGGCAGCCTTCTACGCTACCCGGATGGGTGTGGTGGAGTATGAGTCGAAAGGCGCTCTTTTCGTGGCTGTCAGCTTGGACGGCAAACCACTGGAGGAAAGCGAGCGTATACGGGTGTATCGGGGATTTGGGGAGGCGCAGTTCCCTTTGGCGACGAGGCGCGCGGCGGTGATGTGCGGTGGTAAGAAAGTAGAGACCCGGGATGGCCTAGCACTGGTGGAAGTCCAGGGCGAAGAGATTGTGACTGTGGCAGAATGAGGTTAGGCGCCCAGGGGTAGAGCGGAATAGCGCGCCAACTAGAGCAACGGGAGGTCAGGTTCGTGAAAGCACCGGCTGTGGTCTACACCGGACCCGGACAGGTCGAAATGCGCAAGGTAGAGATCCCTGAGCCGCGTGAGGACGAACTGCTGATACGCACAGAGTATTCCCTGGTCAGTTCGGGCACCGAGCGGTGGATCTGGCGCGGAGAGTTCCACAGGCCGGATGACTCGCCGCTGCCGGTGCCACTGGTGCCCGGCTATCAGCGGGTCGGCATTGTGGAGGAGGTAGGCTCCGAGGTGAAAGACCTTCAGCCGGGCATGCGCGTCACAGCAACCATCAGTAGGCTAGAGGAGGTGACGGCCTTCTCGGGCAGCCACTGTCAGTACGGCGTGACACACTTCAGTCAGTGCCTGGCGGTAGAGCCAGGTGTAAGCCCGGTAAGTGTGAGTGGACTGGTGTTGACCCAGGTGGGCTACAACGGCGGGTCGCGGCCTGTGGTGCACGAGGGGGATGTGGCAGTAGTGCTGGGGGACGGCCTGGTCGGGCAGTGGCTGGCGCAGCGGCTGTCGATGCGGGGTGCCAAAGTCTTTGTGGCTGGGCGTCACGATCTGCGCCTTGACCGTGCCGAGGCTTACGCCCAAGCTTATGGCATCAACGTGAGAGAGGAGGATTTGATGGAAGTAATGCGACGCATAAGACCTTATGGCGTCGATATTGTGGCCGATACACTGGCGGTGCCGGACTCGATAGACCTGGCCCTTGGCCTGCTGCGCCACGACGGGCAATTGGTGCTCAATGGATATTACCGCGAAGGGTATCACCTGCTGAGCATTCAGGATCTGCACGAGAAGGAAATAAGCGTGTACAACCCCTCGGGATGGACGCGAGAGCGGATGGAGGCGACGCTCAAGCTGGTCAAGGGCGGACAGATGGAGGTGGAGGGCCTGGTCACACACCGCGTGGCCTGGCCGCACGCAGCCGAGGCCTACAAGCGACTGGTTTGGAACAAGGAGGAAGACTTTCTGGGCATAGTCATCGACTGGCAGGTGTAGCCGAGCACGGGGCCGCGGACAGGCCAGAAGGAGCGCGAGAGAGATGAGCCTTCCGACCAAGGGACGAGCGGTGCAGATAGTAGAGCCAGGGCGGTTCGAGATTGTCGAGATTCCAGTGCCGGAGCCCGCGCCGGATGAGGTTTTGATCGAGGTAGAGGCATGCTCAACGTGCACGAACTGGGAGCTGTGCATGTGGGAGGGCCGTGACATCTTCGCGCGACCGGGCCATCCCCGGTACCCGCTAAACCCTGGAGCGCCGGGCCACGAGGCGGCGGGACACGTCGTCGCCCGGGGCGCCGAGGTGCGGGAGGTATGCGAGGGTGACCTGGTGGCGGTAAAGCCCAGCTTGCGCGGCCACGAGAACGACACGCACGCTACGCACATTGTCAGGCCCGAGAGTGAGGTGGCCATGGTGGGATCGCACGTGTCTGCGGAGGAGGCAGCGGTGTTGGAGATGGCGATGTGCGCCTTGCGGTCGGTAGAACTGGCCGAGGAGCATTGGCGAACCACGGGGGTGGGAAGAGAGGACGGCGGGCTTGAGGGAGCGGCCTGCGTCATCGTGGGACTGGGGCCAGCCGGGATTCTGCATGTCCAGGCGGCGAGGCTAGCTGGAGCAACGGCGGTGGTGGGCATCGACACGCTTGAGAGCAGGCGGCTGCAAGCGAAGCCCTTCGCTGATGCCGTCTTCGCACCGGAGGATGAGGCCTTGGGAGGCTTCTTGGCACCGCATGACAGGCGCATCGTGATCGAGTGCTCGGGGAACGCGGCGGCCATGGCATTGGCGGTGGCGCTGGCGCGAGGCGCTGTCCATGTCTTCGGCGTCCCGGAGGGCCGGTGGGTTTACGACCAGAGCGCCTGGAGCAGCGGGGCCGCGATACTGCCGTACCACTGGCGAGGGCGGCCGCAGGCGCCGCTGCTCAAAAGGGCCGCTCAACTGCTGAGCGAGGGCAAGCTCGACACAGCGTGCCTGATCTCAGCCGTGCTGCCCTACGAGAGATACGCCGAGGGCCTGGAGAAACTGAAGCGACGCGAGGCGCTGAAGATCATCTTCCGCTGGGAATGAAGGGCGGCCAGGCATCTGCACGGGAGGCGAAGGCAAGATGGATGCGCAGGTGAGAGTGGACCTTGGGCGTGAGCTGGGCAGGATAGATCCGAACATCCATGGCAGCTTTGCCGAGCACCTGGGCAGGTGTGTGTATGGCGGGCTGTGGGTGGGCCCCAACAGCCCGATACCCAATGAGGACGGAATACGCAGGGACGTCGCGGAGGCGCTGCGAGAGCTAGAACTGCCCGTGCTGCGCTGGCCTGGTGGGTGCTTTGCAGACAACTACCACTGGGACTGGGGCGTGGGTCCAGCCGCTACCAGGCAACCTCGGCATAACCTGTGGTGGTCGCAACCCGAGCCCAACGAGTTTGGGACAAATGAGTTCCTGCGCCTGTGTCGGGTTGTTGGATGCGAGCCATATATCTGCCTTAATGTGGGGTCAGGGACGGTCGAGGAGGCCTTGGGGTGGGTTGAGTACTGCAACTCCTCGCAGGACACATACTACACACGGCAGCGACGATTGAGCGGGCACAAGGAGCCCTACGGAGTACGGTATTGGGGTGTAGGAAACGAAAACTGGGGCTGTGGAGGCACAATGACGCCCGAGCAGTACGCCTGGGAGTATCGCAAGTATGCCACTTACCTGCGCCGGATGGACGACACCGTGAGAGGCGGCCTCTATCTTGTGGCCGGCGGGCATACGGACGGATGGAACTTCCGCTTCCTGCGCGAGATGAGGGGTGCGCTGCACCTAGTGGATGGACTAAGCCTCCATCTGTACGTAGGCGGCTACTCAGCCTCGGCCACAGATTTCACCGAAGAGCAATACTACAGGCTCATGGGCGACGTGATAGAGATGGAGACTGCGGTGAGGCGGGCAGTCTATTTACTGGAGGAGGTGTCTCCTGGGCGGCAGATCGGGCTGATTGTAGACGAATGGGGAACCTGGTACCCCGAGGCCAGAGTTACGTCAGGGTTGTATCAGCAGAATGCACTACGGGATGCGCTCTACACCGCCTGTGCCCTAAACATGTTTAACCGCCACTGCAGGCAAGTGGCTATGACCAACATGGCCCAAACGGTGAATGTGCTGCAAAGCATGATACTGACGTGCGGCTCCCAGATAGTGAAGACGCCGACCTACTGGGTCTATTACCTTTTTCGGCCTCACAGAGGCGGCACAGCGCTGGGATGTGACGTCTGCGTCTGTAGCGTTGCGGACAGCCAAGGACGAGAGGTGCCAATGGTCAGTGCGTCGGCGTCACGGTCGCAGGACGGCAAGAGTCTGACAGTGACACTGGTGAACGTCAGTCTGGAGGAAGGGGTGGACGTGCAGGTGGAGATTCAGGGCTCGCAGGTGCGGGGCCGACCGGAGGCTTGGGTGTTAACAGCCGAGGATGTAAGGGCCCACAACAGCTTCGAGTGTCCCGAGGCCGTCGTGCCACGGGAGACGAGCGTTAGCACAGAAGGCTCGGGCCTGAGGGCGACGTTGCCGCCAGCCTCGGTGGTATCTGCGACGCTCGCAATAGACGAGAGAAGCTGGGTGTAATCAGGGGGCTTGAGGCCAAAGTGTTGACATGAGCGGCGATTTCCGTTATGTTGCCGCTGCTGGGCGGTGTTCGAGTTGCCCATTTGTAGGAGGAGTAGCCTTTGCGTCAGCGAGGACGTATCAAGTGGTTCAACCCCGACAAGGGGTACGGGTTTATCGAGGTGCCTGGAGAGCGGGATGTGTTTGTGCACTGGTCCGCGATCCAGATGCAGGGCTTTAAAACCCTGGACGAGGGTGAAGAGGTGGAGTTCGACTTGGTTCAGAGCGACCGCGGGCCCCAAGCGGCCAACGTGACGCGGGTTGGCGGCGGTGGAGCAGCAGCGACTGGCGAAGGCGAGGTCGAACAAGAAGAGACCTGGTAGGCCTCTGCTGCACTATCCTATCCTCGGCGGACAAGAATGTCCTCCTCGGAAAGAGAACTTCGGGCTTATGCGGCACGGAGAGAGGAATGGTTATGCGTATTGATATCCAGGGGCGGAACTGTGAGGTTACTCAGCGCTTCCGCAACTACGTGGAGCCAAGGCTAGATTCGCTTTATCGACATTTCGATCGGATTCAGTCGGTCAAGATCGTGTTGAGCCACCAACGCCAATGGCGGGTGGTCGAGATAACGGTGGACGCCGACGGTCTCCTCCTACGCGCGGAGGAGCGAAGCGACGACGAAATCACCAGCTTCGACCGTGCCCTTGACGCAATCGGCAAGCAGATCGAAAAGTATAAGGACCGGCTACAACGCCACCGCCGCCGGCGTAGGGCAAAGGAAGCAGTGGCACCGCTACTGCAGCAACAACAAGAAGAGAAAGAAGAAGAAGCGGATGGCGAAGAGACCGTGCGCATTATCCGCACCAAGGCCGTACCTCTCAAGCCAATGACTGTGCAGGAGGCGGCGCTTCAGATGGAGTTGCTCGGCCATGATTTCTTTCTCTTCCACGACGCCGAGCAGGAAAAGGTTTGCCTCGTTTACCGACGCAGAGACGGCGATTACGGGCTTCTGGTACCCGAATAGGCGCTTCGGCCGAGGCGAGAGGCCTTCCGGTGTACGTCTCCTAGACTCGGCTTGAGGCCTAGACGTTATTCTGCTCGGAGAGGCGAGCTTCCTCGTACCTATGAGATGCGGCGTGTCATGGCTTGGGATCGATGTCCTCCTCCCTCCAACGGATGAACAGCCTCTATTCTTAGTCTATTGATGAACCGATGCCTCACGGCGTAAGGCCACAGCTTCGTTTGTCCCCCATCTGGCCCAAGTAGCTCGCGGGGAAGGTCTGCTCACAGCTCCGGGGAAACTGCTGCGTCGGCCTGCGGGTCGCGACACGTGTGGGGTTGGCGAGTGCCTGCGTGGCTGCATCGCGCCTAAAGGTAGTCAATAGGCATAGCCCCAGGCATGTCTGGGAGGGACGAGGCATGAAGATAGCGCTAACCCTGCTCTTCCTGCTGCTTCTGGGCCTGGGCGTATCGGCGTATGGGCAGACTGCGGGGAAGACCGAGGTGTTCGTGGCGCCCGGCGGGGATGATGACAATCCGGGCACCGCGGAGAAACCCCTGGCGACCCTGCAAGGAGCCCGCGACACCGTGCGCAGGCTCAAGCAGCGGGGTTTGACTCAGCCGGTGGACGTCGTCCTGAGGGAGGGCACGTACTACTTGACCGAGCCGCTGGTCCTCGACCCCAGAGACTCGGGCACTGAGGCCTACCCGATTACCTACCGAGCGGCGGAGGGCGCCAGGGTGGTCATCAGTGGCGGCGTGCCGATCGAGGGCTGGAGCAGGCGTGAGGGAAATGTGTGGGCGACCAAGGCACCAACAGGGCATGAGTTTCGCTTGATGCGCGTTGGCGAGGAATGGGCAATACGGGCGCGCTACCCCAACTACGACCCCAAGAATCCTTACACCGGTGGATGGCTGTTCGCTGACTTCGGCGGCGAGCCGTGGGAACGAGGGCAGTTCGGTCTGGGTGTGAGCAACATCCACAACGTCAACGACCGTCTGACGTGGAGGATACGCGTACCAGCCGACGGCAGGTACCTTGTGTGGGTGCGGTACGGACACAAGATGACCACCTACGGTGTGCAGGACATGGGTGGGCACTCGGCGCTGCAGGTAGATAGCGGCGGCCAAGTGCTGTTGGAGAACCTGCCGGACACGGGCGGGTGGGACCAGTTTCGCTGGTCACGAGCGGCGGTGCTAACGCTGACGGCGGGCGAACACGAGTTGAGCTGGGGCAACCTCAAGGGTGGCGGTCTGAACCTTGACGCCTTTGTTCTGTGCGACGAAGAAACCTGGACCCCCGAGACCAATATCACGGACTTCACCTGGTGGGGCGCCTACACCCTCAAGCCTCCGGGGGAAGACAAGCATGTGCTGGTGATACAGGCCGAAGCCTGCGACAAGGCAGAAGGACCTGAGATACAAGTGCCAAGAACCGCAGGCCCCGGCACCAAGGACTCGATGAGATTCAGAGAGGGAACACTGCCCCAGTTCGCGGACCTGCACGGAGCCGAAGTGCACATCTTCATCGCGTGGGGGTGGGTAAACGCAATCATACCCATAGAGAGCATCGATCATGCGACTCGACAGATCAGATTCGCGGGCGGCGACGCGAGCCAGGACGTACGCATGGGGAACCGGTACTTCATCGAGAACGTGCGGGAGGCCCTAGACGCGCCGGGTGAGTGGTACCTGGACGCGGAGAAAGGAGAGGTGCTGTACATCGCCGACCGACCGGAGTTTCCAGAAGTGCCGGTGGTGATGGCTGTCCTGGATCGGCTGATAGTGCTGGAGGGCGATCCGGCGGCGGGGCACTTCGTCGAGAACGTCAACTTCGAAGGCCTACGGTTCGCCGACACAACCTACAATCTGACAAAGGACTACTACACGCCCCAGGACGCCGCAGTGGTGCTGTCCGGTGCCCGCAACTGCACGGTGAGGGGTTGCGAGTTCGCGTGGTTGGGCGGCTACGCCTGCAAGCTGACCAACCTTAGCGAGCGGTGCGTCTTTCTGCACAACAACGTACACCACCTGGGGCAAGGGGGCGTAATACTGGTCGGAGGCACCAAGGTACAGCCGCACCACTGCGAGGTGATAGGCAATGCCATGCACCACTTAGGGCTCATCTATAAGCACGTAGCGGGCGTGTACGGTGTCCATGGCAGTGACAATCGCGTGGCACATAACCTTATCACCGACGTGCCCAGGTACGCCCTTTCCTTCAAGAGTCAGGGGGAGGAACGGCTGTCACATCGCAACGTGATCGAGTTCAATGAGATACGCCGGTGCAACCTGGAGACCAACGACACGGGTGCCATTGAGACGCTGGGATATGAGCGCCGGGATAGTGGGAACGTGGTGAGACATAACCTGATCCTGGATTCGGTGGGCCTGGGGACGACAGCAGAGGGCGAAATCCTCACGCCCTACTTCACCTGGGGCGTGTACCTAGACGACTACAGCAGCGGAACGACGATCTATGGCAACATCATCGCGCGGACGATGAGTGGGGGCGTGTGCATCCACGGCGGGCAGAACAATGTAGTGGAGAATAACATCTTCGTAGACGGCCACGACCACCAAGTGCGCCTGCAGCCGCGCGACGATTTCATGAAGGGCAACCGCTTCGAGCGCAATCTGGTCGTCTACTCGCGGCCCGAAGCGGACTTGGTATTTAGCTGGAGGGCGAGTCGCGACTTGTTCGCTGTTTGGGACTACAACTTGTATTGGTTGCGGAGTGCGGACCTAAGGACACTGGAGCGGAGGGTCACGCCGGAGGGGACCTTTGCGCAGTGGTTGGCGGCTGGGTATGACGAGCACTCCATAGTGGCCGACCCGCGCTTCGTAGATGCTGAGCACGACGACTACAGGCTGAAGCCCGACTCACCAGCCTTCACCCTAGGGTTCAAGGCGATCCCAGTAGAGAAGATCGGGCCCAAGGGCCTCGAAGACTAGCAGCCAAAGGGTTCTGCGGCTTGGAGCGGCGTCTGGGAGCCGGCCACCTGTGAACACGCGTGAGAGAACCGGAGAGGGCACGGGCGCCCACGAAGGAACAGTGGCAGATATCCCACGCATACGGTCGGGAAGGAGATGGCACTAATGAAGCCTGTGAAGCCACAGCGCTTCTATATCACGGATTGGGCCTTAGCAGACGAGGCGTGTAGGTCGCGGATGGAGCGGATGATGCAAGGCTTTGGCGTCGGCACTGAGGCCGTGCAGGTCATCGGCGCGGACGATATCGAGCCGCTGGTACACGAGCGGGATTGGGTGGACCTGGACATACGACAGGGGCGAGTGCCCTTCGGGGGCGACCCCGACGTAGTGTTCAACAAGTTCCGCTGGACCAGCCCCGAGGAGAACCGTGTGCTGGCTGAGCGTTATCCACTGCTGCGCACCACCAAGGGTTATACGCGCTGCTTCATGCGCATGCTCTATGGGTGCATGGACTGGTTCCATTACGAGGACGGCAAATCCAAGCGCGACCACCAGACGGTGTGCTGGTCGCTCTACGATCTGCACTCGGCCTACGGGTGCTTCCACAAGTGCCGGTACTGCCGCCGCGGGCGCGTGACGACACTGATGCTGAACGTGGAGGAATTTCTAGGGAAGGTGGACGAGCTGATGGCGCGGACGCCGTGGCAGACGGTGTACCGATATGACGTGGAGACCGACTGCCTAATCCTGGAGCCGGAGTACGGCATGTGTCAGGCGCTGGTGGAGCACTTCGCGGCTCTGGAAGACCACTACATCATTCTGTTCAGCAAGAGCGACAATGTGGACTTCCTGCTGGACCTGGATCACCGTGGGCATACAATAATGCTGTGGACTCTGTCCACGCCGACGGTGAGCAGCCAAATAGAGGTGGATACCGCCACGACGCAGCAGCGGTTGGAGGCGGCGCGTAAGTGCCAGAAGGCCGGATACACGGTCCGCTTTAAGTTCAAACCCATTATCCCGATAGCGAACTGGCGCGAGGAAGCGACGCAGACGCTGGAGATGCTGTTCGACACCGTGCAGCCCGACAACCTGAGCCTCGAAATGTTGTTCTTCGACTCGGTGGCAGAGCTGCGTGAGCTGTTTGACCTGTCACTCTTCGACCCGGAGTTCTTGGAGATGATGGAGCGGCACGAGGCTGCAGGGTTGATGACCGACATCATGCACCCGATGCCGGAAGACTTCAGAGCAGAGGTATACGAGTACTACATCGACGAGATACGGCGTATCAGCCCCGAGGCGCGGGTGTCGCTATGCGCGGAAACGCCGGCGATGTGGGAGCGGCTGGGGGAGAAGATGAGGATGAGCGCCGACAGCTTTGTGTGCAACTGCGGGCCGGTGTGTGCACCGCGGATGAGTGCGAGACAGATAAGGACGGACGAGAGTGGGCGCGCCTTTGTGCTGTCTTAGGGCGGCGCTTGCTCGTGTGACACCGTCACTCGACAGGAGGTCATGGAGTCATGGCAGGAGAGGGCAAACGAATCTGGATTTTCCCGGACGGCGATTTGCCTCCGGCGGGCGAGCCAGGGTTGCCGATAGAGGGACATGAGTCACTGATTGTGCTCAATACAGGGAATACCGAGGCACAGATCGACATCGACGTGTTCTTTCCCGACCGTGAGCCGGAGGCAGGACTCAAGGTATCGGTGCCGGCGCGGCGTGTGCGGTGTTTCCGTCTCGATCAACCTCTCGGTGATCGCAGTTTCCAGATTCCCTTCGGGCAGTACTCGCTCCGGTTGCAATCGAACGTGCCGGTGGTTGCCCAGATTGGGCGCGCCGACGTGCGCCAGCCTAATCTAGCGTATTACACAGTGATGGGCTACTCGACAGACTGAGAGGCCCCTCAGGCAAGGAGCCCCAAGTGCAAGGGCGCGGCAGACGGTTTTGGCGTCGGCGCTTCTGCATAACAAACCAATGGGGGGATCAGCGTGCACCAGCCGAAGTGGTGTCTATTCTACGATGTGCATACGATGCCGGCGTGCCCCGACGTGGGCGCCGGGTTTGACGTGGAGGCCTTCGCGGACCGAGTCCAAGCCTGCGGCGTGGACTACGTAGTATTTCACGCGCGCTGCAACCTAGGAATGGCCTATTACAACACGCGGGTTGGGATTCGGCATCCGTCACTAACCTACGACATGTTTGGTGCCCTGGCCGAGGCACTACAGAAGCGAGGCATCGCGCTAACGGCCTACGTCAACGTGGGGCTAAGTCACGAGGAGGCGCTGCTGAACCGGGGCTGGACGGTGCTGACGCCCGAGGGCTATACCTACAAGCCTAACCGCCTGGACCACTTCTTTCGGATGATGTGCTACAACACGGGCTACGCAGACCACTTGCTTGAGATGATCCGCGAGATCGTGTCGGGCTACCCCGTGGCTGGGCTGTTCTTGGACTGCATGCACCAGCACCCATGCGTGGGCGTGGAGTGCGTGCGGGAAATGAAGGAGATGGGCCTAGACTGGCAGGACGAGTACCAACTAGCGGAGTTCGCGGAGCTATCGCGCGTGCGGATGGCCCGGCGTATTGCAGAGGCAGCCCAGGCCATCAAGCCCGATCTGTTGCTGTATTTCAACGGAGTAGGAGCAGAAGCCCAGCAGGATATCGGCACCTATCTCGAATATGAGTGCCTGCCTACAGGCGGCTGGGGCTACGATGCTCTGCCAGCCTATGGGCGGTACCTGCGGACGCTCGGCAAGCCACTGTTGAACATGACCGGACGCTTCCACAAATCGTGGGGCGACTTCGGGGGTATTCGCACTGAGGCCAGCCTCGAGTACGATTGTCTGCATGGGCTGGCGCTAGGGATGCGCCCGACCATCGGCGACCACTTCCACCCGCGCGGCGATATCAATCACGCCGTTTTCGACCTGATAGAAAGGATCTACAGGCGACTGCAGAAGCTTGAGCCATGGCTGGAAGGCGCCGTAGCCGTAACGGACATGGGCGTTGTGGCACCCAAGCCAGGCTTCAGCTATGTGCACGGTGCCGAGTTTGCTCGCAGTCAGACGAGTGTCAAGGGCGCCACCAGGATGCTGTGCGAACTAAAGGCCCAGTTCGATGTGCTCTCTCCAAAGGCTCAGTGGCAGGGCTACCGCCTGCTAGTGCTGCCGGATGACGTGACCTTGGACGAGGCGGACGCCGAAAAGGTGCGCAGGCACCTGGCTGCGGGCGGAGCGGTACTGTCGAGTTGCTGGTCAGGCGCGGACTCGGAGAGACGGGATTTCGTGCTGAGCGAGTGGGGTGTAAAGCTGGAAGGCGAGAGCCCCCACGATCCTGCGTACATCGTCGTCGGGCCAGAGATAAGCGAGGGTGTGCCCGACATGCCAATCACGCTGTATCAGCCGGGCACGACCATTGCTGCGATTGAGGGCACGCAGGTGTTGGCGGGGATCGTAGCGCCCTATTACAACCGTCACTGGGATGGCGAACACGGATTCGTGTATCTGCCGCCGGACAAGGCGACAGGCGAGCCGGCGCTGACTCTGTGCGGCAACGTGGCCCATGCAAGCCACCCACTGTTCGCATCGTACTACCACGACGCTCAGGTGCCGATGAGGCAGGTCGTAGCAAACCTGCTAGGGCGGCTGTTACCAAACCCGGTGGTGAGGACGAAGGGGCTGCCGTCCTTCGGGCGGGTAACGGTGACTAATCAGCAGGGGCGGCGTATGGTGCACCTGCTCTCCTATGTACCCGAGCGCCGTGGACCAACGATGGACATGATCGAGGAACCAATCGAGGTGCGCGACGTGACGGTAGCCCTGCGTGTCGACGGCCGAGAGCCTAGGAGAGTGTACCTGGCACCCACAGGGCAGGAGCTGGAGTTCGGCCTAGCCGACGGGTACGTGAGCACACGAGTGCCAGTCGTGCCCGGGTACGCGCTAGTGGTGTTCGAGGAATAGCTTCGCTGAGGCCGAGCGATAGCCATCCGCGGTGGGTCGCAGGGAAGTCCACCGACGAGCGCGACGCGATGATACCCCTGGCACCCAGGCGCCGGGAGAAAAGCAGAATCCGCGAGTAATGTAAGGAGTGAAGCCAGTGAGCAAGCTACGCGTGGGAGTTATCGGTACGGGGAAGCGAAAGCCGCGGGGCGACCGGTTTGGGTATGCGATGGCCTACCAGCATGGGAACGGCTACAGGGCACTGGATACCTGCGAGCTGGTGGCCTGTGCGGACCTAGTCGAGGAGAACGCCCGAGCCTTTGCCGAGGAGTTCGGCTTCACCAACATCTACACGGACTATCAAGAAATGCTGGCCGAGGAGAACCTGGACATTGTCAGCATTTGTACTTGGATGCACCTGCACGAGCCCATGGTCCTCGACACGTGCAAGGCGGGCGTACGAGCGATTCATTGCGAGAAGCCAATGGCCGATACGTGGGGTGGAGCCAAGCGCATGGCTTCCGCCGCGGCGGAGGCCGGCGTGCAGTTGACCTTCAACCACCAGCGGCGCTACGGCGCGCCCTTCATGATGGCCAAGAAGCTGCTGGAGGACGGCGCCATCGGGGAGCTGGTGAGGCAGGAGTGTGGCGCTGGTAACCTTTATGACACGGGCACTCATTTCATCGACATGTTCAGCTTCTTCCAAAACGAAGTGCCTGCCCGTTGGGTGCTGGGGCAAATTGACTATCGCGTCGAGAACCTGGTGTTCGGCTCACACAACGAGAACCAGCAAGTGGTTCTGACGGAGTACGAGAACGGGGTGTTCGGCCTAATAATGACGGGGGCGCCCGGCGGCGGGAATCCGGTCGGTTGTGTGAATAAGCTTGTCGGGACCGAGGGCGTCATCGAAGTGGGCGTAACCAATGGGCCAGCACTGCGGTATCGGCTTGCGGGCGACAGGGAGTGGACGGTGCCTGACACTGGTGGCGAGAGCATCCACGGACCCGGTTTTATAGAGCGGGCTGTGGCGGACGTGGTGGACTGTCTACTAACGGGCCGCAAGTGCCAACTTGACGCGAGCAACGCACTCATCGCCACGGAGATCATCTTTGGTGCCTATGAGTCAAGCCGACGACGCGGACGCGTAGACTTCCCCTTGGACATAGACGACAATCCGCTGGCGGCAATGGTCGAGAGCGGCGATCTAAAGCCCGAAAAATCTGAGTGACGAGGTCACGTCGCCACAGAAGGCTGAAGCGCGCATGGAACTGGCCCGAAGGCAAGTGATGTGCGTACTCCATCACCTATGACGAGGGTTGTCGGGACCTATTCAGGTACGCGATGCCTGTACACTACGGGGACAGCCTATGTGGCCACGTGGCACTGGTCGCCGGGCAGCAGCTGTGACAGAATGCCGATTTTGTCGCATGAGGAGGGGAGATTCTAGGGATAGCCGCGGAGGACTGGTACGTGTCGTGCCACGAGCTGATTTATGCAGCGATCACGGAGAAGAACGCCAAGGCGGAGGTTGTGGGGAGCGGACTAGAGATCACCTTGCGGGTGATCAGGGGCAGGACGAACACCAAGGCGTCGCGCGATGACCCGAGCCAATTGACCGACCATCATCAAGAAGCTACGCTCGAAGCCACGAACACCTGCATATTCCAGCCGATCCTTCATCTGCCAGAACAAGAAAGCACTTAGCCGCGGGCGGTGTGACCCGGTTAGCTACGACCAGCGGCGCAATCTGGGGAACGGGCCAAGACGAAGCTTTCCAAAGCGCTCAGAACGAGGAGACCAGGCCCGTGCGGTAGCCGCCGACACTGTCTAGATGTGTGCTGTAAAATTCAGTGTGGCTCAAGACCTGCCAGCCCAGAGCCCTTGCGCGACGCAGAATCGACCGTGTCACGGTCAGATTCTCGTCATACTGCACGCTGGACCAGTCATGCTGGAGTAGTGACCAGACCAGGTCGGTGCCCGCCAGGCGATCGAGCTCTCCGCAGACGTAGTCAGCGAACCTGGCCACCTCCTCCCAGCCGAAGCGCGTCTTGAATCCCACATCGTGCCAGCCGGTGATAGGTATCTCCATTAGGCCCGAGAAACCCTGCAGCTCGTAGCGGAAGGGCTGGGCCTGGTCGACGGGCAGCGGCTGGTAATCCGTGGGCGTGCGCCCATAGGAACGAACGAACCGGTAGCCCAGGTCCCATAGGGTCTCGAGGACGAGGGGTTGGTCCCCCAGCCCGCGCCAGTAAGCGAAGGGTGCCGTCAGGCCAACCGGGCGGCAGCCCACGGCCGACGTGACCGCTTGCTCGCCGCGGAGAAGGTCCTCGAACACCGCCTGGGACGGCAGGCAGGGCCGGAACACCCGTGTCTGCATCTCGTCGTCCCGTTCCTCGGCGATGCACTTGAAGGGCTCGTGGGAGTAGGCATGCTGCTGCAGATCGAAGTGAGGGTCGTCCGCCAGGACCCTATAGGCCTCGGGAAAGCATTCCGCGTTCATGCCCGCGATAAACAGCGTGGCTACGGCGGCCTCTTCGGCTAGCAGCCGCTGGAGGGCCTGCAGGAAGCCCAGGGTAAGGCTTTCGTCGACAACGTATCCGAGCAGACGACGGCTGAAGTCGTCCGGCGGGTTGAGACCCGGGATTCGCTCAACGTCGAAGCCTAGAAGAAGCGTCGCCACAGTCCGGATCGGCCCGCCAGGGTCGGCGTTGGGGCGGGAGCGTTAAGCCAGCCTGAGGCCGGCGGGCCGCGATACCTCCTCGGTTATGTACAGATAAGCCTTTGAGTGGAGCTGCACCAAGGATGCCGGGAATCGCGCCGTCACGGGCCCGTGCAGTGCCCTGCGCACCACAGACGGCTGCCAGAAGCGATTGGCATAGAGACGCAGCTCCCGGGCCGAGAGTATCTGCCTCATGCCCAGCGTGACAGCATAGCGAGGTATGGCGTCCAAGTTGCCGCACGCGACCGTTGTGGAATTGATGGTGCGAGTCTCGCAGGTCAGCTCGACCACTCGGCTACCCAGGGCCCCGAACTCCTCGGGCGTCAGATTCTCGCCTGGGGCAGGTGGCTCGTTAAAGGCGAGGTGCCCCGTGATGCCAATTCCACCCACGCACAGGTCGGCACCGCCCAGGTCAGCCATGAGCCGATCCACGGCGGGCGGGTCGCCAGGGTCAGGGAAGATAAGACTGTCCTCTGGGGGCCGCAGCACCGGGTCCAAGAAAGTGAACATCTCGCGTCGTAGGTGTGCCCGGAAACTAAGGGGATGGTCCTCTGAAATCCATTGCAACTCGTCGGAGAGGTATTCGTCCATGCCGAAGAATACGCCGTAGGCAAGACTGAGGCGGAGGTCGTTGCAGAGTCGGGCCAGGCGCTCGTACTGGCCCACAGGCCCCACCGGCACAATGAAGACAGCGCGCCTACTCTCATCCCGGGCGCGCTGCAGTTCCCGCAGCATCCGCCAGGCAATGTCCCAGTAGAGGTCCTCGGCAGTAGGGAAGATCCCAACAGTGACCCTAGTACCCTCGCCTAGCCGCTCAGGGGGAAGGTTCATGATATCGTCCATGTCGGCTTGCTCCCGGGGCGTGAGTGGACTCACGGGTCAATGGAGAACAGTCCGCACGCGTCCGCGGAGCGCACGGCTCCTGCGGATAGCCTCTCAGTCTTCCTTAGTTGGGCGCCGGTAGAGCTCTGTGAGCTGGGCGTGTGACCGAGCGCCGCGTGCCGCATCCCAGATTGAGTAAACATAGATTCCCAAGCCCACGATGCCGCCAAAGGCCGCGTAGTACGCCGAGTAAGGGCCTGAGTACTCCGGTGACAATAGGCTGAAGACGCCTTGGGTGAGGAAACCCAGGCAGACTAGCCCCGCGACCGCTAGCGCTACTCCCTTTTCGTACTCGCCGTTGTAGAGTTGGCCCAAACCGGGGAACAAACCGGAACGGAAGGCCGCGGCCTCGGGCTCAGGGTCAACAACGCCACGTAGCGCCTTGTCCTGCAGCCGATTCTCCAAGAACTCGTGTTGCAGCTCGGTGCTTCTGATCTGCAGCACCACCTCGCCAAGCTTGCGCTGGGCATCGGCGTTGGCCGCTTCAAGCTCGATAGCCCGTCGGTAGGCGGCCTCCGCATCCTGCAGTTTGCCCAAGGCAGCGTAGGCGTCGCCCAGCACTTCGTGCGCGGTCGTACTATCTCCGCGGCTGGCGACCATGCGCTCTGCGAGCTCCAATGCCTCCTTGGGGCGCCCAAGATGCAAGTCCAGCCGCGCCTTGTCGTACAACTCCTGGAACTCGTCATCGCTTAGGGGCGACGCATCCTCGGCACTCATCACCGCAAGCTCCCGTCCGCCGGGTTCCGGTGGCACTCTGCGCTGCGCCATCAATCCGCCGTTACCCTTGCTCGGAGGCCGACGAAAGGGCCTCGTCCTCGACTTCTTCGCGCGGCGCGTCCCCCCACAGATACTCCAGGCCGTAATGCTCGCGCGCTTCAGGGCTGAAGAGATGAACTACAACACTCAGATAGTCCATCAGGACCCAGCGCCCTTCCGGCAAACCCTCCACGTGCGCCGGGACGACGCCCTGCTCGTCCAGCCTCTCGCGTATCTCATCCGCAATCGCCTGAACGTGGATCTCCGACCTTCCCGAACAGATGACGAAGAAGTCGCACATCGGGGTCATCTCTGACATATCAAGGATAACTACCCTCTCCGCGCGTCTGCGCAGAGCAGCCTGAGCTATGGCGTGGGCTCGTTCCTTGGGTTGCAAGACGGCACATCACTCTCCAGACCTATGGTGGGCCAACGTATGGTCGCGCCCTACAATGAGGCGCAGACCTTCCAGGCCGGCATCATTCTCCGCTAGGTCGGGCTCAGGTGCGCCAAGATCCTGGGCCAGCTTCTCGGCTGTGGCACGTTCGCCTGCCGGGTACTCGATCCGAGACTTCTCATAGTTGTATCGATCGGCATTGCCGGTCTCTGATATCACCCACCCAGCCGCTTCGAGCGCGGCTGCTGTCTGGCTGGCGATTCCTGCGATCCCAGAGCCGTTCAGCACAGCCACTGCTACCTGCGAACCGCCGGAGCCCGAGAGATGGGCGTTGACCTGGGCAATAAGCTCCCGAAAACCGCTCTCCTGAAGCCCAGCGTAGTAGATCCCTCCGATCCTCGTATCGTAGATAGGGATCGTCTCGGTGAGGAGATCATCAGGATCGAGGGCCTTAGCCAGGCGCAGGAAGTCCACAGCTTCGCGCCAGGTCACATTGGTGTCAAGATTCTTGATCACGTAGCTGGCAGCCCGGAGCAACGATGGCAGATTAGCGACCTTCAACTTCTGCGCCATCAGGGCGCGCAGGAACTCCTGTTGGCGCTTGGTGCGGTTCAAGTCGCTGTCTCCATGCCGATAGCGCACAAAGCCCATGGCCTCGTAGCCGTTCAGGTGATGCCTGCCGGGCGTCAGATGAATGTGCAGATTGCCCCAGTTATCGTCATAATTCATGCCACGGCCTTTACCTTCAACATCTGCCACCTCAACCTCTATGCCGCCTAATAAGTCCACTGCCTTCACGAAAGTATCGAAATCACAGCGCACATAGTAGGGAATGTCCACGCCAAAGAGGTCCTCGACGGTCTGTCGTGTGAGTTCCGCTCCACCGAAGGCGTAAGAGTGATTGATCTTATCTACCCCATGACCGGGGATCGGTACCCTGAGGTCCCTGGGGATGGATACGATCGCGGCCCTTGGGATCTTGGGGTTGACCATGAGCACCATGAGCGTGTCGGCCCGACCAACATCATGGGGCCGAGTGTCCGAACCCATAAGGAGAACTCTCACAATGCTGCGACCCGCGAAGGGCTCCGGTAGTGGGTGCGTTAGAGTAGGCTGATAGTCGGCGCTGATGCTACGGCTGCCAGCGGCCGGGTGCGTGATGCTGTCGTGGCAACCGATGACTCCCACGGTCATCACGAGAACCGCCAGCGTTACAACCAACCCGTCCATGGCCGTGCCTGCGGAGCCTCTTCCCCGCCTTGGACTGGTCCGCGGGCGTGACTGACCTCGGCTCGGGTCCCTTCGCTCTCGTGGCTTACGCGATGACACTGGCTCTGGCTCCTGACTTGGTTCTAGTCACGGTAAATTCCCATTTTCCGTATGTAGCTTTCCACAGCCGGGGACGTGAGATATCGCACTGACCGGCCACTTCTCACGCGCGTCCGCAGATCGGTAGAAGAAATGTCCAGAGCCGGGATGGGCAGCGACTGCACCTTGCGGGCTTTCTCTTCCCCAAGGGCCTGCTCAAGCATACCCAAGTCAAAGCCCGGCCTGTAGGCAGCCACAACGTGGCATTCCTCGAGAAGCGCGTCGGGATCGCGCCAGGTGAGAATCTCCAAGACGGCATCGGCGCCGGTTATGAAGTACAGTTCCGTTTTCGGCTCGAGTTGCGCACGGAAGGCCCTGACTGTGTCAATAGTGTATGATGGCCCCTCCCGGTCGATCTCCTCGCGGCTGACAGCAAAGCAAGGATTGTCCGCTGTGGCCAACACACACATGATGAAACGGTGTTCGGGGGACGTTATGCGGCAGTCCGCCTTATGCGGAGGCTGCCGGTTTGGCACGAAGACCACACGCTCCAGCCGAAAACGTTCCCTGGCCTCTTCGGCAACCACGAGGTGGCCTTGGTGGATGGGATCGAAGGTGCCACCCATCAACCCTATCCGACGCCAGACCTGACCGCTGTTGAGTGCCACATCCATGTTGAGTCGGCAAAATTGTATCATCGGCCCGAGAAGAGCGTCAATGCTCGCGAGGGGGCAGGGCAAGATCAAGCCTGGCGTCCCATCCAAACCAGGGAACACTGCCCCTTCAGAGCTCACTGCCTCCAAGGCCTTACTCGCCACTGACTGGCTCAGTGTTCGCCCCCGGCGTCGCCGGAGTCGTCGGTTCAGGCTGCGGCAAAGGCGCGGCCTGCTTGCCCGCCGGCACAGCACCTACGCTAGTCACAGGGTTCTCTGGCGCGGATACAGCGGGGGCTTCAGCCTCCGCCACTGGCTTCTTCTCCGTCCCGGGCTTCTCCTTCGAAGCTGCCGTTCCCGCACTCTTCTTGGCGGTGGCCCACTCCGGCGCACCATTCAACAGCGACCTGAGCACCGATAGGCACAGGTCTGCCGTGTCCGGTCCAATGGACATGGACATCTCATACTTGTATTGCTCTCTCTCCCAAAAGGCCTTGGGTAAGATGTATCCGAGCTCGCTGTTGGCCAGGCTGACGAGGAACTCGTAGTCGGCCGTCACAAGGTCTTTGGCCTCCAGGCCCACGGCGGGCAGTGGCTCACCGGGCATCGTCATCCACACGCTAGGCCCGAGCCACATCACGGCGATGTCCGCCTGCACTTCCTTCATCGCCTGCCCCCGGTAGGCCGCTATCAGCCCCACCTTCGCCGCTTGCCGAAGGGTCTCGTTTGCTACGGGCACTGTCACCTTCTCGCTGCGGAAGGCCAGGTCCGGGCGCAGGGGGCCCTCGGCTTCCTTGAGCGCCTCTACAACTACCTGCCCAACCGTTGTGCCCACGCGCTCAGCCTCGGCGAAGGTATGCTCCTCGATATCGGGACTGACCATGCCGCCCAGCGCACCGTTGAAGAAGATGCACGGAGCACCTGTGTCTGCTTCTACAACCTGCCGCAGCCAGTGAACATAGTCCGAAGTAATCTCCAGGTTATGTTTGTCGAGGCACTCGGGATGGCAGGCCCAGTTGACAACGGTGGCGACTGGCTCGTCGGCTGGATTCACGGCCTGCAGGATGCTGATAGTGGAATCTATCGTGGCGGCGTCCTGGTGATTGATCGCACACCTGGCCGGTGCCTTAGCCTGCGCCAGCCTGACCCGCGCCACGTGCGTCGCCTGCAGCGCCTGTTTGATGGCATCGGCCGTCCGGGCCTTGACGAACTCGAGGTACTCGGGGTCTACGCCGCAGGTTGCCTCATCCGGGCCCCAAAGCCCTATCGTGTCAGGGGCGGAATGTACATGAGAGCAAGCGATAACGATGTTCGCGGGCGGGAGGTCCTTTACCCTGGCGCGGATGTCCTCTACGTCCGGCTCCATCAGGCCCACCAGGTCCAGGGCTACCCAGGCCACCTTTGTGTCGCCGCGCTCAAACACTATCGCCCGAGCGTAGATGTCGTCATGAATCTTTGTGTACCGGCGGTTCTCGCCCCAGCCGCCCAAGTAGAGGCCTTCCTTCTCAGGGGTTATCTTGACCGAAGCCACACCCACCTTGAAAGGCTGAGGTCCCTCCTCGCTTCCCCCACAACCTGCCATGAGCAAAACTACAACCGCACCGACGAAGAGCATCACGAGCCTCATCAGGGATCCTCCTTGCTCAGATCCACGCCTATTGGGCTGAGAATCCTGATGTCGCCGACACCCACACGGCAGCGATAGGCCACCACAACCACCCCCGCCCTCGCGGCCTCCCGCAGGGCCGCTCCGAAGGCCGGGTCTAGTGAATCGTGAGGCCGAAAGGAGTATACATCAGACCTCTGGCAGACGAAAGCAACAGCCGGTCTCACGCTCCGCGCTGACCTGTGGACGGCCAACTCCGCCAGCTCCAGCATGTGCCTCTCGCCGCGCTCAGTTGGCGCATCCGGGAATCGCGCTACACCGTCCACGACCAAGGTAATGCACTTGGTTTCGATAAGCCAAGGCGGACCGTCGGCACAGGGCAAAAGTAAGTCTGCTCTGCCGTTGCCCAAGGGCGGCTCGAAGGTAGGCTGCCGGCACAGACCAAAGGGCGCCAGTCCCGCACGCTCCCCGACTGCCTCGGAGAGCAGCCGCGGAGGCAGTCTCGCATCCACTGCCACCCAGCGCCTGGCTTTCTTCACCAGCAGTAAGTCGCCACAGGTCTTGCGGTCCGGCCACATCTCAGACCTCCAGCGAACCTCTGCCCCCGGTGTCAGCAGTTCCCCGAGACGACCGCTGTTGGGCACGTACACATAGTGACGCCGGCGACCGCAGCGGATCCAAGCACCAAAGCGGTTCGGACGAGCGAGGAAGACGCCTTCCGAGAGTGAGTCCAGTCGCATGAATTGCCACCCGGCAAGCCGAGTCCCTTGGGATCTGCCTGGCCTTGCTCAGAGCTGGTTTCGCCCACCCCCACGCGAATGCCCACCCTCAAATCCGGAGCCGGAAGGACACAGGTAGACGTGAAGGCGTCTCCTATGCCCTGCCCCTGCGCCTCTGGGGTTAGGGCAGACGCTTGGCTACGAATCCCAGTTCCTCGCGTATCCTATCCGCTGTGAAGACCGAGTCGTACTCGTGGCCCGGCTGTTCAAAGTGTGACACATCCACCTCATCGCCCCACCAAGCGCGCAGGACATCAGCCACCGGATCCGCGACCCAGGCTTTCGGCCCCACGGCGTTCATGATGCGCACGCCCGGCCGCAGTGGGCTCTCAACTGCCAGCGTGAAGGCACGCACCGCGTCGCTCAGCGCCAGGATCGTGATGCTGCCCAGCGACCATTCGCCCAAGGGCCCGACTCCGCGCGGTGGTGGCATGTTGTCGTCGGGGCAAACCGTCGCCAGGCGCAGGTTGATCACATCTATCTCGGGGCGCTGGCGCTGGCAGTATTTCGTCATCTCCTCCATCAGATACTTCGACAACCCATAACCATTGCGATCTAGGCAAGGGTGATCGTCGGGAAGCGGAACTTGCAGCGGCCGAAACAGGACGCTCTGGAAGCCCACGGCGGCAATGGAGCTGGCCAAAACGAACTTACGGCAGCCGCGATCGCCCAGATAGCGCAACAGGCAACGCGTACCCTCCACGTTGACGAGGATCTGCTCGCGCTCCAGGCCACCGCCCGTCACGGCCGCCAGGTGCACGAGCGCCTCGATCTCATGGGCATCGAGCTGCCGCAGGTCCTCAAAGGACCCGAACTCTCCCTTCACCCACGGAAGCGATAGGCCCGGATTGCGGCGGCTGATGCAAAAGACCTCGTGCCGTTCGGCCAAGAACGCCGCTAGGGTCTTGCCGATGAAACCGCTGGCGCCAGTGACGAGAATCCTGCTCATTGACGATCTTTCGCTCCTCGGCTCTCCTGAATGTCGGTCGGGATTGCTGCGTGCAGTTCCAGGCCAGGGCCTCAATTGCTCCAAGAGATGACGACGCCCACGATGTCGTTTGCTTCGCCTTGGTTGATGCGCTGGTACATCGTCGGGGCTTCGGTGTAAGGAATTCGATGCGTGATCGTCTTTTCCCATTTTAGCACGCCTAAGGCCATGTTCTTGACCACCGCGCGTCGGCAGGGCTGCAGGCCATCGTCGCAGGGGAAGAACATCCTCAGGCGCTTGCCGTGGGCGGGCAGAAAGTGGAGGCTCACAGGCGCCGCACCGTAGTTGCCCTGCCAGACGAAGGAGCCCTGCGGCCGGCACAGCTCGATGGCAGGGTCAATACACTGCGGCAGGCCGGTGCACTCGAAGACCATATCAGCGCCCTGTGGCACGATCTTCCTGACCTTCGCCGGCACGTCCTGGGTGGCGCCGTTAATCAGGTAGTCCGCGCCCAGTTCGCGCGCGATGTCCAGGTGCCGTTGGTTCAGGTCCACGGCGATGACAACGCAACCTCGGTGCACACAGGTTGCCACCACACCAAGCCCAATCTGTCCGACGCCGTAGACAACTACGGTCTCACCCATGCGAGGATTCGCCATATCCGCGCCGTTGAGCCCTACAGCAGGCATCACAAACATGCAGGCCACATCCGGTGGTGCGCCCTCCGGAAGGTGATCCGCTCCGTGACTCGTGTGAGGGCGCAGCACGGCGTGGGTGCAGTGTGATCCCTGGACGCAGGAAACGGGGGTGCCGTCCTTTAGGGTCATCGCATCATTGCCCCGGTAGTAGACCGCCTCGCCAACCCTAAAATCCTCGATCTCACTGCCCACCGCCTCCACGATTCCCGTGCCCATGTAGCCTGTGCACAATGGGTACGGGCCCCACGAAATCTTGTTACGGATGAGCGCGAACTCGGTGCCGATACTCATACCCGTATAGTCCGCCCGCACCAGGATCTGGTCGGCTGCTGGTTCCTTAAGGTCCACTTCCTCTAACGTGAACCTCTGTTCTTCGTCGCAGATAAGCGCTCTGGCCTTCATGCCGCTCACCCTCTTGACGCTCATCGGATTGGCTCTGTCTTCTCCAGCATCGCACAGGTCGGTGTCGGAGAGCTGACAGGTCACGCGCCGCGCTGGAGCTATCTAGACCGTCAGCGTCATCCCCTCCCGAGGAATATACTGATAAAGGTACTCTGCGCTTTCCTTCATCTCCCGCAGCAGCGTTTCTTCGTTCGTCGTGCTACCCGGCACAAGCTCAAGAATCAGGAACTGGTGGTCGACAGGCGCCATCACCTGGCTCACGGGCGAGTTTCCGGCCTGCCGGTGCCCCTCCTCAAGTGCTTCCATAACCTCCTCCATCCGGATATGCCCGCGCTTGTTGTAGGCCTCCGTGAAGGGCCAGTGATGCGAGCCGTTGGGGGTCGTCTGTTGCAGGTGGATGATCTCAGCCCAGGGCGCGAAGCGCCGCAGCCACGCGCGGTAATCCAGATCCTCCCCGGTCAGGCCATAGCACATACCGGCCATGTGGCCCACGTCCACTGTCACGTATACTGGTACGCCCTCCCTCTCGCGGTTCACGGCGATGAGCAGGTCCTCGGTCTGCTGCATCGTCCAGGGCACTTCGCTGGGGATGTACATCTGCTCGACGTAGATTGCGCCCATGCCCTTCTCCCGAGCTACAACTGCCAGCTCGCGCCAGGTCTGGTGGATATGTCGCACAGCCCGCTCGTAGGCGGCCGCCTCCTCCATCACTTCCACCGGGACGGCGTCGACGTGCCCACCCCAGCGGTCCGTGCCCATGGCCAGGCAAATCTCCCAGCAGTCGGCCAGCCACTGCTTCATGCGCTCGCCAGGCTCCGGCCGTGAGTGAGAGAAGCCGTGGAAGCGGTGCGTGGCTACGCCTGTGTAGATGTCGCATATCTCGATGTCGTACTGCTGAGCATAGTGCTTCACCTCCTGGGCCATCTCCAGTAGGAAGCTCTTGGGGCCCATGAAGAAGGGGTCGACGACGTCGGCGCAGAACTCGTGTACGGAATAGCCCGTCTCAGCTGTGAGGCGCATCATGGACTCTGGCTTTTCCCATCGCCGAGTCACGAAGGCGCCATTGATTCCAAGCTTGAGTTGGACGCTGCGGGTGTTCATGATTCCTGACCTCCTGAAGAGAGTCTTATTGTGGGTGAAAGAGGCACGCCTGAAAACCCATTGCCCTGTCTCGCTTCGGCCGAGGGCTCCCGTCGACCGGAGCTTATGTTAGCTCCCGCCTGAGAGCTGCCCGGCAAAGGCAGCATGGCCCGCCGCGTGGTCGCAGCGACCATTGGCGAGCCTTGTTTTGTTGTAGGCCTATTCACCCCAGTCACCTCGCCTCCTGCGTACGGCACCAAGCTCGGGCGCCCGGGCGAGGGAACTGCACCCGGAAGACGGAACGTTGTATGCTTAGTGGACCATAACAAAGGTCGAGGTGTTGACTTTGGCCCGTCAGAGGAGCAGGCGACTGACGAGTGTCATGGCTGTATTGGTCCTAGTGGCAGCAGTAGGGGGAGCGCTTGTCCTCCGGCCGTGGTGCAAGACGCTAGTGGTCTGGAGTAACGAAGGCGCTTACGAAGCACAAAAGGCCTTCGCGCGGCAGTTCTCGGCCCGCAACGGCTGCAAGGTGACAGTAATCCGCATGTCGCCCCAGCAGGTGGTGGAGGGATTCTCGCGGCAGGGACGGCGACCCGATGTGGTCGTGGGCCATTCGGGACCGGCTTGGGCATGGCTCCAGGAACACAGGCTGCTATCCCGAGGTCCAGAGTTCTTCGGTGTCGATCCCTTTGTCATTGTTTATCGTCCTGATCCCGAACTGCAAGTGACGGATGTCTCGATCCTCGGCAAGGGCTTTTTTTCCGCCATTGCGCCCGACGCGCCCTACCCCACTGGTCGGGCCGTGTCGAGCCTGCTGCAAGCCGTGGCGCGGACTCTGGGAATACCCGGTCTAGCTGAGAACTATTACTTTTCTGTCAAGGCTATAGTGAAGACAGCAGAGCAATTATGGCAACCACTTAGCAGCGGCAAAGCCTACATCGCCCTGACACGCAAGACGAGAGCTATATCGCCCCAGTTCAAGGAACTGGAGATTGTGCCAGTGCCGGAGGCCTTCCTGCTGCGCATGGACCATTGCCGCGACACACTGGCTCACGGCGCGGCGGTGGTGGCCGGGGGCCAGCTCGAGGAGCTGGCCAGCCGGTACATTGACGCTCTGCTTTCGCCTGAGACCGGCCCACTTCTCGAAGCCCAGGGCTACTATCCAGCGGCCGACGAGCGCTGCAACGCCCTGCGCCCTGTGATGACGGTCCTGGTACGGCCTGAGCCGCATCCGTATCTAGATCACCTCGCCTGTGAGCTGATGGCCGACGAGGAGTGGGAGGCAGCGCTAGGGTGCTGGCTGCAACTTCTCCATGGCCTGGGGCCGAGCCCCTACGACGCGAAGGCGTGCTATCAGGCCGGGCTGTGCGCGCTGCAGCTCGGCCTGAAGAGTGGGGCCGGGCGTCTGTGGAGACGCTGTGTACAGCATTACGCGATCGAGGCCCCCGCAGAGTGGGAGGGCCCCTTGTTCAACGTGGGCGTCAAGCC
>JAKORR010000437.1 GCA_029777735.1 Armatimonadota bacterium
CGGGTGACCATCGACACATTTTTCTCCCCCTTGTGCAATCGGAACTGTCAGGAGCCTCGCCCGTAATCGCCAGCTTCGACCCTGTAGAGCGCGAGGCCTACTTTGCGGATGGCATTACTCGCGCCTACGTGTTGCACGAAGGTCGAACCCTCTCCTCCCGAAGCGACCATCCCACGCGTCTCGTGCGGCACAATGGGCACCTGTACGGATACGTCTATGGGGCATACAGCTCCCAGTGGCACATTACTACCTCCCCGTTCGACTACAACCAGACGAGTCTCAAATCCGTAACGGTCCTCTCGCTCTCAGGGTCCAACCTCTCCGCTGTCCGGCTCGGGCTCGACTTCACTTACGACAAGACCTCCTGGGCGGGTGCTCCCTGGGTGGCCGTCAACCCCGACGGCACCGCATACGCCAACGTGACTGCGAGGGCTTTTCGTATGAGGGCCCAGGGTACCATCGGCCCGAATGGGGTAATCGACTACGGCTATCACCGCTGGCAGTTTACCGGCCAGCGCGACGTGCGAGGGCTTTATGGACAGAGCTGAGTATCACGTCCACCGGCTTGACACGCTGCAGGTTACCGAGGCTTGGCCCGCCATATCCGCGGCCCTAACTGAATCGATGCCGCCCGACGAAGAGCCTTCGCCCGACATGCTAGGCAATGCGTTCCAGGAACTCATGGCCGATACTATGCAGGCTTGGGTCATCACCGTGCGCAGAGACGGCAAGTCGAGGGTCGCAGCCCTTGCGACCACCCGGTGGATTCACTCCGGCCTGTCGAAGTCGCGCTACCTCGGTATCTCCTCGCTGTACTCCTACGAGCGCGTGCCGGACGAGGTGCTCCGCACCGCTCTTGACCGAATCAAGCGGTACGCCAAGGGGGGTGGCGCAACCAAGGTCATCGCCTACAGCAGCGGTGACCGCGTGGTACAGATGGCAGAAGCCACGGGCGCTGACGCCTCGTGGCGTGTCTTAACCTGGGAGGTTGAATCGTGAACTTCCCTGTCATCAACCAGAAACCCGATGGAAGCACCGCCCCTCTGGCTTGGCCCGAATACATCCAGTTCACCCACCAGGACTGGCTTGACGGTTCACACTCGAACTATGAGCACAACATCAAAGCGTACCTCGAGGCTGCCCTTAACGCGGGTAGCCCCTACGCATTTGCGGAAGCGTATGACCCCACCGAAGACCTCGAGTCTATAGTCGAGCGCTTTGCCGAGCATTCCATCAATGTAGAACAGTTCCGACAGACGAATTACGGCGACTACGTTGACCGCGCCGTTGTCGAGGTAGAGAAGCTTGTAACCGACCCCGCCAAGATTGACGCCGTTGTCCAGGCTCACGAGCTGAAGCAGCGCGACGTGCTGCAGGCTCGGGTCAGGGACTTCTGCAGCGGAGCCTGGGGCAGCCGGGTGGCCGACAACAGCCAGTTCCGAATGGCCCTGGCAGCACTCCATGCTGCCCATCTTCAAGAGGTCGGTGAATTCCGGGCGAACCTCGAGCTGCAGGAGCAGCGAACCAAGACCCTGCTCGCCGTTCAACTGGCCGACAACTTCCACCGCAACGATATTGTCTCTCTCGAGGCTGACCGGGCTGCTGCTGCCGCCCTCGCCGATGCACGGACCCGCAAGATTGTTGGTTTGCGCGATTACCTTCAGGATGAACTGCAGCTCGCGGAAGCCGACGCTACCTACGAACTTGAGCTGTTCCGCTACGGCGAGAACATGCTGCACGCCCTCAGTGGCGTCGCAACGACCGCGCCGCGGTGGCCCCGCTCGACGTCTGCTCTCGCTGCAATGATGTCCAACTTCGGCACCTCCGCAACCATCGGCTATCAGGTTGGCATGGCTTCGGGCAACGTAGCGCTCGGTGTCGCCACCGGTCTAATATCGACGCTACTCCAGGGCTGGGGTGGTTGGCAGACCGGCTACTGATGAGGTGATTTATCATGGCTGACAAATGGGATGCCCTACTGGGTATGGGGAAGGGAATCTCGGGTGTAGGGGCTCTGTTCGGTGGCCCGTTCGCGCAACAGGCCAATGCGAGCAACGACGACCTCACCAGCGCAATGGTTGCGCGAGAAATGGAGCGCCAGCAAAAAGAGCGCGAGAAGCAGCGCAAGGCCTCCCGCCTGGGTGGCCTGGGGGAGTTCCTGGGCTCCACCGCTGGTGCCGTCATCGGCAACATGATTCTGCCGGGGGCCGGAAGCTTTATCGGCGCTGGCCTGGGTGCGGCTGCCGGTAAGGGGCTCGGCACCAAGGCGGGCGGTGGTGATGTCGAACTCGGCGACCTTGTTCGCACCGGGCTGACTGCTGGCGCTACCACCTGGGCTGCCCCGAAGGTGTTCGCCGGGGCTGCCAACTTCGCGAATC
>JAKORR010000438.1 GCA_029777735.1 Armatimonadota bacterium
GAACGGTTCAAACGGCTCAAGGGCTACGACCTTCGCGAGCGCCTCACGGACCTCGTCTACGAGATTACGGACGACTGGAGCAAGGTGCGCTGCGACTTCTTCGACGCTGTGAGCTCGTGGTATGTAGAGGCCTATCACCAGCAGTTATCGGCCTGGTGCCAGCAGCACGGGCTAGAGTACATCGGTCACACGCTGGAGGATCCGCTGTACTCTCAGGTGCGCACCCAGGGCAACCAGTCGCGTGTGCTGGAGCAGATGCATCGTCCTGGTCTGGACTACCTGGGTCACGGGATCGGCTCGCGCGACAATCCTTACCGCATCCTGGCGTCCAAGTGCGCTTCCTCCGTCGCGCATGTTATGGGTCGACGCAGGGTCATGTGCGAGGCCTTCGGGGCCTCGGGGCACGGCCATCGCCTGGCCGACAGGCGCCTGGATCTGAACTTCATGGCGGCGCTAGGCGTGAACATGATCATCCCACACGCCTTCTACTACAGCTTTGCGGGGCTACGGAAGACAGACTGGCCTCCCTGCGAGTTCTACCATGCCCCCTACTGGCCCTGGTACAAGGTCTGGGCCGACTACATCGGCAGGCTGTGCCTGTTGCAGACACAGGGCCACCACGTCTCGGGCATAGCGATTCTGTCGCCCGTAAAAACGGTAGCCGTCAACATGGTGCAGAGCGCTCGTCTACACCGTGATTCGGTGCAGGACCGCCTCTACGCCGAGATCAGCGACCGCCTGCTGCGACTGCATTATGACTACGACTATCTCGACGAGAGCCAAGTCGAGCGGGCGCAGGTAGGCGAGGGCCGATTGTTCTTCGAATCGAGCGATGAGAACTACTCGGTGATCATCCTGCCGGCGATTGAGATCATCTCGCGCTTTGCGGCCGAGAGACTGCTACAGTTCTTCGAGGCTGGTGGGAAGATTGTGGCCCTCAATTCGATACCAATCGAGGCTGACCGGCGCGGGGATGACGAGCGCGTGCGAGAGATCATGGCCCTTATCTTCCAAAGCGGCGACGAGAAGCGCATGGCTGGCGCCAACGAGCAGGGAGGCCGAGCTGTGTTCGTAGCGGACCCGGGCGATCTGCAGGAGTGGCTCGCCCGCACCTTGCCTGATCTACTTCCCCCCCACGTGGTGGTAGAGGCGGAAGAGCCCACGGCCGCCGAGGACATCATCGCTTGTCACCGCACGGATGGCCGCTATCACTTTTTTCTTCTGGTCAACCGCCGCAAGGAGGAGAAGACGTCAGTACTTTTCAGCGCCCCGTCGGGACTGAAGGGTTGCGTCGAGGAGTGGGATCTGGAGACCGGTTTGACCTATGAGATACCAGTCCGCAATGAGAGCGATCGGCTCGTCTGGGCCACACACTTGGACGGCTCCCAGGCCCGGGCCTTTGTCATCGACACTCAGACTGAACATGAGCAGCGCCTGACGCATCCGGCGACCAGGCGAGTGGCAGAGATCGTCCTTTCGGACTCATGGCGTTTCGAAACGCGTGGCCCCAACGTGTGCATCCTCGACTCTCTGCGATTCGTGGCGCGCGACCAGGAGCTGGGACGGAAGCTGGGCGTCGTGGTGCCCGGACAGGTGAACAGCTACTCGGCAAGCTTCAAAGTCCAGGGCAAGCTGGAAGACGTGCGCCTGGTCCTCGACGACGTGGTTCCCGAGCTGCCTTCACATGTAGGCTTCCTCACCGGCAGGCGCAACGTCGAGTTCCTCCTAAATGGGAAGCTGCTGCCCGCACCGGTGCTCTCAAGCTGGATGGATCCCTTTTACCTAGAAATTGAGCTTGACGACTACCTGCAGCAGGGCGAAAACCTGCTGCAGGTGGCCTGCACGTCGCTGCTGGAGGAAATGCCTCGGCTCTTCGAGCCGCTTTACATCGTTGGGCGCTTCGAGGTGCGCGATCAGGCGCTCCGCTCCTGTCGTCCAGAGATGGTTGGACCATGGACCGAGGCTGGCTATCCCTTCTACTCGGGCATTGGTGTCTACTCGCAGAACTTCGAGATACCCAGCAAGTACGCGGTGGGCGCGCGGCTGGTCCTGATGATGGACCAGGTGCACGACTGCTGCCGCGTGCTGGTCAACGGCGAAGAAGCGGGCGTGCGGCTGTGGGAGCCATGGGTGGTCGATCTAAGTCCCTGTGTCAAGCCCGGTGTCAACGAGCTGACGATCGAAGTGGCCAATAGTGCTACCAACCTGTTCAACAAGGAGCCACGCGTGTCAGGCCTCGTTGGGTCGGCCACCATCGTCGTTGAGGGCGTAGCCTGAGTCTGGGCCTTCCCAGCGTAGTGGCAGAGCCTCGTAACGGGTAATGCGGAAGCTGAAGACTGTTGCTTCACGTCGCTCAGCTATAGCCACCCTCCGACAACCACGACCCCCAGCGCTGCTGGAGGATGGACAGGCCGTCGAGGTGCGCTTCAGGCCAAGCTGTGACCTTGCGGGTGATCGGCAAGTCCGCTTCGGGCGACAATCCAGGCCAGGCCTTTGCTTCTTACGCTGAGCTTGAGGCCTTCGCACCATGACCATAAACCGTGTCAAGGAACACGACGAACCCTATCCTTCTCCAAGCCGAGCGTGTTTGACTACAAGCCCTCGGCGGAAAGCCCAAAAGTGCAAAACAAGGTAGTAGCCCTCTAGGAGGCGGACGCGGTTGGTCTTGGCGCTCCTACTGTCTCTCGTGGATAGCCTCGGCAGATGTCTCTGCCATGCATCCTAGCTCTGGGGCTGGCTGGTACATCTTTGCCTAGAGGAGTTGCGCCGAGGCCTCATCGCCGGCACTGGACGCCGCAGTCAAAGCGTCTATATCCTTTTCTTCAAGAATTTAACGTGACCGTCGAGAAAGGCGCAGTTGAAGCCTTCGTTGTGTCTCGCTGTGTCCTCATGCAATCCCCAGTTGTTGACGTCCACGCCGTGCGGGCAGGTCCCATCGTAGAACTCCATCTGCTCTGCAGGCGTTTGGTAGGCTTCCAACTTGCGAGCAGTCGTCTACCCATTACACCCGCGGTTGACCGCGCCGACAGGCCCCGGGGCTTGATTCGAGTAGGCATAGCCACCCCAGTAGACCCGGACCCAGCTACCGCAGCCGCCACATGCACTTCCGCGGACAATCCAGGTGCCGGTGCCGCTCCAGGAGGGACAAACGTATATCTGCTCGTTCTTCGTATACGGCAGTAGAGCGCCGGTCCAGCCGTCCAGTGGTAGGCGAGCTCCGGGGATCGTTTCGTCATAGTCCTGGGCGTACATGAGAAGCGCAAGTACGACCTGTTTGAGGTTGCTCTGACAGGAGGCCTGGCGAGCCTTGGCTCGCGCCTGAGCAAAGACGGGAAAGAGGATAGCCGCCAGAATCGCGATGATCGCGATAACGACCAGAAGCTCGATAAGCGTAAAGCCCCTTCTTTTCATCCCAACCGCCTCCTTCGAGCGACCTGGGATGGGCTATCACCCAGGCAGCCCTCTAGCTCAACGAAACCACATCGCATGGTAATGTTACGCGCTACTGAAAAGGGAGTCAAGAGCGCAAGCAGTCCGACGGTGACCGATCGGGGACAGCGCAGCCAGGGGAAGGCCCACAGCACCTGTGTTGGCCGGAACGTAC
>JAKORR010000439.1 GCA_029777735.1 Armatimonadota bacterium
CCTTGAAGGCGGCCTCGGTGTCTTCAAGGAAGTCCTCGGGGTCAACCTTGAACTCGGGCAGGTAGACACAGTGTGGCGGGTCGATCTCCTCAACCCGACCGAGCTGCGTAGCACCGGTGATCCAGCCGGCGTAGCGTCCCATGATCTCGACAACCTCGATATTGCCAAAAGCCTCGGCGTCCTTGCCCACGAATTGCACAGCGGCCGCGGCGTACCTAGCGGCGCTGCCGAAGCCTGGCGAGTTGTCCGTGACCTCCAGATCGTTGTCGATAGTCTTGGGCACGCCAATGATCCGCATCTCCCAATCGCTCGTCTTGGCCAGTTCCGAGATCTTGTGGCAGGCAAGCTGAGAGTCGTTGCCGCCAATGTAAAAGAAGTACCGGATATTGTGGGCTTTGAAGACCTCGAGAGCCCTCTCCAAGTCCTCATCCTTTGGTTTGAGTCGGGAGGTGCCTAAAGCCGCCGAGGGGGTCCGGCCGATGTTCTCCACGGTCTCTGGGTCTTCGCGGAACAGATCAATCATTCGCTCCTGCAGCAGACCATCCAAGCCATTCAGAGCACCGTAGAAGGCCTCGATCTCAGCATGGTCGCGAGCGGCGGCCACGGCGCCCGCAACACTGGCATTGATCACCGGGCTCGGGCCACCGGATTGCCCTATCAACGCGTTGCCTTTCAATGCCATTACAATCCCTCCAGTCAAGATGGAGCAGCCATGTGTACATTTAAGGACTAGATTATAGCACAGGACCAAGGACCTTGGGGAGACAAGGACGGCGCCGCAAGATACTTTGCGGAGTCGCCTATAGAGTTCTCGGCAGTGCTTCCCCGGCTGCGGCGGAACTCTGAAACAGCGCCTGTCGCTGCCACGCAGGAGAGTTCACGGTGCGATGGAATCACTTACCAGACCGGGAGACTACTCTGGGAGGCGTGAGCGATGCTGATAGGCTTCGACCCCTATACGGGAACACGTGGCCGCTTCAAGGCCCCGGAGCTTGTTGACCTCGTGAGCGACGCGGGCTATGAGGCCATGAATCTTATCGCCACGGAGGACTTCCTGCCGCCGGACGACGAGGAACTGCTGCAGAGGACTGAGGAGCGGCTGGCGACATGCGGCTTGTCGGTGCCCACCTTTTACTTCACACGGGATGACCTCGTGCTCCTGCCTGGGGCCCAGGCCGAGGTGCGCACTTGGGGGGCCAAGATGCTTGAACTGGCGGACCGCTTCAATGCACCGAAGATCGGTGTCGGCACTTGGGCTCTGCCGCAGGGGGTCTCGAAGGACGCCCAACTACAGGCGCTGGCCAACACACTGCTCATCCTATGCGACGCAGCGGCCGACGCAGGACGCGTTGTGTCGGTCGAGTTCGAGACCAAGGGAGCCCTCACCGACTGCTTTTCCGCGCGCGATTTCGTTCTGGGCTTGGACGATCGCTGCCGGCTCACGGCCGACACCTACCACATGTTCACGGCCGGGACCGACTTGTGCAAGGGCCTTGTGGCCTTGGAGGGGCTCCTCGGCGAGGTACATCTCTCGGGCAGCCACCGCGGTGAGCCGGGCTCCGAAGGCGATGCTTGCGACTGGGACGGCCTGATGACAGGTCTGCGCGAGATAGGCTATGAGGGCCCACTCGTGCTGCAATACACCGTGCAGGAGCTCGACAGTTTAGCTAGAGCCTGCGAGTTCGCCCGCAACCTGGCTGGTGGATAAGCCACCGAGAGGTGGCACGCAGCGCCAGACAACGCCAGCCCAAGGCAGAGAGCTAATAATGGATAAGCTAAGAGTTGGAATCCTAGGATTGCAGCGAGGCCTGACCCACCTGCGCAACTTCCTGGCGGTCGAGGAGGCGGTGGTCATCGGCGTCGCCGACCGGCTAGCCCGCCTGCGCGAGCGAGCTCAGGGGGTTCTGGGCGAGAACTCCGAGTGCAAGCTCGTCGCGGAGTTCGAAGAGCTTCTGGAGATGCAGCCCGACGCCGTGGTGATCGCCAGCAACGGTCGCAGGCAGAGCGGGCACGCCATCCAGGCCTTGGAGGCCGGCTGTAACGTGCTGTCCGAAGTGCCGGGGGCCTTCACAGAAGAGGAGTGTGTGCGCCTGCGCGACTGCGTTCTGCGGACGGGCAGGACCTACATGCTTGGGGAGAACGCCTGTTACTGGGACTTCCTGCGCTACTTCCGCAAGTGGGTTCTGGACGGCCGCCTGGGACGGATCTCGGCGGCCGAAGCTGAGTATCTGCACTACCTGCCCGCCACACTCGAAGCCGCCGATGGCCGCCGCTTGACCCCCGCGCAGGCCAAGGAGCAGGGTCTCACCGACCTCAAACCCACCTGGCGTGCCGACCAACCTCCCATCCAGTACCTGACGCACGATCTGGGACCGCTGCTGGAAGTGCTCGACGACCGCGTGGTCAATGTGACCTGTATGAGCGCCCCGTGGCAGTGCACGGAGGCCCCGCTGCGGTCCGATGCCCAGTTTGCTCTCTTCCGAACGGCGCGGGGCGTTGTGCTACGAGTCATGGTAACGCTCAATACGCGCCGTCCGGGTGAGCACCGCTACCGGCTCTTTGGTACCGAGGGCGCGGCAGAGTGGTTCATGTATGAGGGTTTTGCGCGGCTATTCGATCGCGCGCGCAAGGAAGCCGAGGGCTGGGAGATACGGAACATCGGGCTCGCAGCCCTAGACCAAGACACTAGCACTGGCCACGGCGGCGCCGACCTGAAAATGGCCCAGCACTTTACCCGGGCGATACTGGAGGGCCGGCAGGCGCCCATCGACGTCTTCCGCATGATCGACTACACACTGCCAGGCATCGTCGCCAATCGCTCAGCCGAGTTTGGGGGCATGCCGCTGCCGATCCCGGAGCTGCGCGTAGAGCCTTTTGAGGGCACGATCTTCTGGGACAGCGTGGGAATCCCGGACTTCGAGCCTGAGGGCATTTGCTACAACACCAAGCTGTTACTGGAAGAATAGCCCTGCGTTGAACCGAGTCTGGGCCTCGGACGCGGTGTGGATGGGTGCAGTCGAGAAAGCCGTGGCCTGAAGGAAGTGAAGGGAGGAGCGTCCCATGTGGCTCAGCTAATCGTCTGGCACGGACAAGTGTGTACAGGGACGTACTGGTCTTGGGCGGGGGAAGCACAGTTCTCCATCGATGCTCTTCTGCAAGACAAGGACGTCGTTCTAGACGTGGGCTGGAGGGGCGTGCCGGGCCCACTGGTCGCCTGGCATGTGGGGTTCGTGGTGAGCGTGGAGACGTCGCTGGAGATACTGTCCCACGCGGCTGCTGACAGCTACACGACACCGCACAAACTGTACGTCTGGAAGGGACTGAGCGGGCGTGACTGAGCGCCCGAGGGCCTCAGGTGTTTTACTCCCGTGGTTTGGCAATGATCTCGCACACACGCAGGTCAAAGAAGTCGTGGGAATAGGCGGGCTTGAGGACGAGGGCCGTGTCGGCACCTTCGTTGGTGCCCGCAATGCCGATGACCTCGCGCTTCATCGACAGAAGTCCTGCGTCAGCGGCTCCCACGGTCACCTCAATGGCCACCTTGGTTCCCTGGCTGAACAGATAGAGCACGTGCGCGATGAAATCAGCGGCCGGTGTACCGCCGAACTTCTTCTGGACCGCTGAGTCAACACCGCCCATGAGGGTATGGGTGGCGGTAAGGAAGCGGACGCCCTTGGCCTCGGCCTGGCGCACGATTTCCGGATCGGGACCCACGTAGACACTCCACAGCCCCGCCGACAAGTGCACGCCAACCAGGCTGCCGCTGCAAATGTCCGAAGCCCGAAGGGCCGTACGTCCTGTGCTGGTGGCGATGACAAACTCGTCTATTTCCAGTTCCGCGGCCCGCCGAGCAGCCGCGCGCAACGTGGCCTCCGTATTCTCCTTGCCGGGCTTGTCAAAGACCAAGGTAGGTCGTTCTGGCATGGCTGACCCCTCCTGAGAGATGTTATGTAAATCTTCGCCTCCAGCCACATGGGTCCTTCCTGGTAGATGAGTGGCCTGCTCTAGGTGGCACCAGAGTGCCTATAGAGACGTCATGCTTCGGTCCTATCGCACGCCGCTCTTGAGAACACTCTTGCGTGACTGTGGGCGAGGGCCCCTGGGGTATGCTATAATTGGCAAAGAACGGATATGAGCACAGCGACGCTTGGCCGCCGTCCTATTGATTCGGTTATCTCAGGCTTGGCGAGTTATTGGCCCGAGCTCGATGCTAAATTGGTTCTTGCGGCTTACCAGTTCTCTCGGGAGGCCCATGCGCAACAATATCGGCTGAGTGGCGAGCCGTATATTTGCCACCCTGTGGCCGTTGGCCAGATCCTCACGACCATTGAGTCCGACCCGACTAGCATCATAGGCGGGTTACTGCACGACGTGGTTGAGGACAACGACGCCGTGGCTCTTGAGGAGATTTCAGAACGGTTCGGTGAAACAGTAGGTCTTATGGTGGATGGCGTGACTAAACTGCGCCGCCTGGACCTGGCCACCCAGCGTGAGAAGCAGGCGTCGAATCTGCGGAAGATGCTGCTGGCCATGGCCCAGGACCTCCGCGTCGTACTGATCAAGCTCAGCGACCGCTTGCACAACATGCGCACTCTGTGGCCGCTACCCCCAGAGAAACGCAAGCGGACGTCAGAGGAAACCCTCTACATCCTGGCACCGTTGGCCCACCGCCTGGGCGTCTGGCAGCTGAAGGCCGAGCTGGAGGATCTGTCGCTAAGGTACCTGGAGCCACGATGGTACTGGGGGATCGTTCGCGCCCTTGGCCAATCGCGGGAGCAGCGGGAGGCCTACATCGAGGAGACGCGGTCGCTCCTGAGAGCCCGGCTACTGGCTGCGCATATCCCTGCCGAGGTGCACGGCCGGGCCAAGAACGTCTACAGCATCTGGCGCAAGATTCGGACTGAAGGTGTGCCGCTGGAGGAAATGCACGACATTTCTGGTCTGCGCGTGATCGTACACACAGACGAACAATGCTACCAGGCGCTGGGCGTGCTTCATGACCTCTGGCGGCCCATCCCCGGCGAGTTTTCCGACTACATCGGTGTGCCCAAGAGCAACCGCTACCAGTCATTGCATACCAAGCTTTTGGGGCCTGGCGGTCGCCCGCTGGAGGTACAAATTCGCACCTGGGATATGCACCGGTTGGCAGAGTACGGCGTGGCTGCCCACTGGCGCTACAAGGAAGGACAGTCGGATCCCCTCTTCGACGACCAGATCGCGTGGCTGCGCAGCCTGCTGGAGCTGGGGTCGGACCTCGCGGAGCAACACGAGTATCTGGAGCTGTTGCAAGGTGAGCTCTTGGCTGACCAAGTGTTTGTCTTCACGCCGAAGGGACAGGTGATCGACCTGCCCAAGGGTGCCACACCCATCGACGTAGCCTACCGTGTGCACACCGAGGTGGGCCATCACTGCGCAGGCGCCAGGGTCAACAGGCGCTTGGTGCCACTGGACTACCGACTGCGGACGGGCGATGTGGTGGAGATCATCACCTCGCCACAGGCCGCGCCCACGCGGGACTGGCTGGAGATAATCGAGACCGGGGCGGCCAAGGCCAAGGTGCGACGATTTCTCAGGGCACAGATGCGCGAGCAGAACTCGCAGGCTGGGCGGCAGGCCGTGCAGCGCGAGATAGAACGTCTGGCCCCCGCGGACCGGCAGCGGTTGGATATGGGCAGGCTGTCCAAGGTCGTCGAGCAGTTTGGGTTTGCCGAGGAAGACGCGCTCTACGCTGCCGTGGGCTACGGCGATGTCGAGCCGAGCACTGTCGTGCGGCGGCTTTTAGAGGAAGCACCACGCCGCCCGATGTCGCTGACTGAGGAAGTACAGCTCAAATTGCCGTCCATTGAGGCCCAGGATGGCGCAGTGCAGGGCAATGGGCAGACGGTACGCCTTGCTGGCGGTCTTCACGGGCGCTTGGCAGGTTGCTGCAATCCGATACCGGGCGACGAGATCCTGGGCTATCTCACCCGGGGCCGTGGCATAGCTGTCCATCGCGCGGACTGCAAGAACATCCGCTATCGTGCTCAGCAAGAGCCAGAGCGTGTGCACTTGGTGTCCTGGGGGGAGGAGGGCCGGCCCTTCAGGGTATGGCTTGAGATCGTAGCTGTGAACCGCGTGGGCCTGCTTTCCCACCTCTCTGCCATCGTCAGCAACGCGAGCATCAACATCACGGCCGCACAGACGAGCGAATTCGAGCCAGGCCTGGCCAAGTTATTCCTCCAAGTCGAGGTAGTCCACCGCAATCAGCTCACGTACCTACGGGAGCGGCTAGAACAGGTTGTGGATGTTGTGACGGCGCGCGAGTTGCCCAACTATAAAGCCCCGGAGGCGACGCCTCCTAGGAGCCGCTGAGCAATATCCTCTCTGTCTCCAGGGAAGACTCTTTCCGGTGGCGGCCTACTGTTCACTTTGCTACACAAGGCACGGCTGTCCCTGACTGTACGCGTGTATCTCCGCACTCGCCGAGCCATAGAATATCACTTGCGCCATATATACGAGGCTTCGATCCGACCCGACGTAGATTGGCGAGGCCTTCGCAGACCAACGCGCGTACAGCATGACAAGCGTGGCGCCGTGCAGCGAGCCGGGACTGTCTCTTGGACTGTGCGACGGCAGAGTCGCAATCGACCGACACAGCGAGAGCGCCTTGGAGTACAACCTGGACGAGTACAACCGCGCCGGCTTCCCGGAGCTGGCTGTTCGGCTGATAGGCGACGACATCCCTCTCTTCTGCGAGAAGGCTGCGCCTTTGGGCAGCGAGCAGTTCGCTCAGCTCTTTAGGCGATTATCCAGATCGCCGAGCACGACAGGCAGGTTGGCTGGCCCGAGATTGTCTTCCAATCCATTGATGAGCCTATCGAGCACCGAAAGCTACTGTCGCTGGCCTTGAAGCTGTTGCAGGTTCTCAAGGCGCTTCCCAGCCTTTGCGCCGGAGGACAGCACGAATGAGAGGTGGAAGAGCTTCGCGGAGGAATTCGCGCTGACCGACGTTCTGATCTTGCACGACGGGCCGACGCTGCATCGCGGGCTTCTCGACATGGACGAGCCAGGTTCCGCGAGCGAGCCAAGGCGGACAGCAAGGCGATCTGGTTCTACAATATCGACCTGACGGTATAGTTCCCCGAGTAGTACGGTTCATGACTGGGTCCGGCTTGTGGGAGTCGTGGGCGAGGGGCGCGATCGAGTAGGTTTACCTGTTTGCCGCGAAGATAACCCGGGCGCGGTATATGGACAGCTCTCGCTCCTGTTGCGCTGCATCTCTCTGGCACTCGGTGAGAGCAGCGGGATAACTGGACGGGCAAGTGCGAGTACCTGCCCGACGGTAACGGGCTGTTCGCAATGAGCATGAGATAGTCAACAACTGGGGGCTTGGCGACTACGATCCTTGCGTCGCCGGATCGAGGAGACGATCCTGCGGCTTACAGATGCAACTGGGCAGTTAGGCGGCCCGGACAACGACATGAAGGTCATCACCAGCCTGCAAAACCGGCGCGTGAAATACCTGCGCTCTCTTCGGCTGCGTAAGTACCGACAGCGAGAGAGGCAATACATGATTGAGGGCCTACGCATCGTCGAGGAGGCACTGGATCGGGGCGCGCCTGTGGAGACCCTCATCTACGCCCCCGACTTGCTTGTCAGCGAGCGGGCCGAGCCGCTGGTGATGGCCGTCGAGCCCGATCGCCGCTTGGCCGTGAGCGAGCAAGTTTTCCGTAGCCTGTCGGAGCGCGACGACCCACAGGGCCTGGCTGCTGTAGTGCGCATTGAGGAGCCCGACCTACAAGCTCTGGCGGTGGGCGAGGACCTGCTGCTTATCGTGGCCTGCGAGCTCCAAGACCCAGGCAATCTTGGGTCGATAGTGCGCACCGCCGATGCCGTGGGCGCTTCGGGCGTCGTCATAGTTGAGCCCTCGGTGGATCTGTACGACCCCCAGTGCGTGCGTGCCACGATGGGGTCTCTCTTCGCACTGCCAATCGCGCACCTGACCGACAGCAAAAAGCTGCTGGCTTGGTGGACTGAACTGCGCCGCCAACAACCACGACTCGCCGTGGTTGCCTCATCTGCCCACGGCGCCATTGACCACTTCGATGTGGACTACCGCCGGCCCACTATCCTGCTAGTGGGAAACGAGCGGCGCGGCCTGCCCGAAGACATGCGTGAAGCTTGCGACGTGCTAGTACGCTTGCCCATGGTCGGATCGGCGACGTCACTGAACGTCTCCGCGGCCACGGCAGCCCTAGCCTACGAAATCGTTAGGCAGCGCAGAAACCGGCCACGCGACAAGACCTAGGGACCCGAGGCTGCGCGGTCTATCAGGGCCGATCTCGCGCTGTGACCGTGCTACATCGCCAGGATTCGGTCCATCGCCTGGGACGTCACGTAGATCAGATGCTCGGGCGCGTAGGGACTCTGTGGCCCAACCTCGGCTGTAAGCCATCCGTCGTAGCCGGCCTCCCGCAGCGCTTCCATAACCGCCGGGTAGTTGACGTCGCCCTCCAGCAGGTGACAGAAGCCCTCCAGCGTGCCCACGCTGCGTTTGAAGTCCTTCACGTGTACCCGCGTGATACGCGATCCGAGGATTCTGATCCACTGCTCTGGGAAGCCAGTGAGGAGGACATTGCCCACGTCGAAGTAGATGCTTACCCACTCGCTGGCGAAGCTATCCACAAAGCTGCGCCACTCCAGGGGGCTGAGCAAAAACATGTTCCACACCATCTCGAGCCCAAGTTTCACTCCGCACTCGGCTGCTTGGGGCAATAGCTTGGCCACGGCCTCGCGGCTGCGCTCGTAGCATACGTCGTAGGGGACGGGGGCCTGAGGCGGTCCGAAAGCTGGACAGACCGTCCCAGGAATCACGAGGACGATGTCGCTGCCCAGCAGTGCACCGGCTTGTAGTAGTGTCTCCGTAATGCGCAGGGACTTGGCCCGCACCTCAGGGTCGTCGTCGGTGAGGGAGTAGGCCCAGTGCAGGCCTGTGGCCACACCAGAGATAGCGATTCCGGCTTTGTCCGCCATCGCCTGGATTGCTTTGGCTTGGGTCTCCACAGCCTCGACGGTCAGCATTCCTTGGGCCGCGAGGGAACCATCTGGGTCCTCGGCGAGGGCAACCTCGATGCCCTCGAAGCCTGCGTCCCGAGCAAGAGCTATCCGGTCGGCCATGGGCATGCTACCAGGGAAGCACCACTCGCTGACTGACTTGCGCATTGCCAGACCTCCTTATGGGAAGCTGAGCGAGCCGTTGTGTCCGGCCTCGCTAAGGGGGCGTCTAGCCCGCCTGCATATCGCCGCTTCGGACAAGCCGGACATCGGCACGAGTCATGCCATGAGTCCGTGGCTTCGCGGCCGAAA
>JAKORR010000440.1 GCA_029777735.1 Armatimonadota bacterium
GCCAACCAGATTGCTGTCAACACCCAGTACACCGGGTTAAGCAGGAAGCAGACAATGGACCCGCCGATCATCATCTGGAAGTTGATGAACCCGTCCAAACCCAGGTCGCCGAGAAGCCGCCCCGGCGAGCGCATGTGAACCAGATAGGTCTGGATGTACCCCTTGACCCACCGCGAGCGCTGGCGAATCCAGCTCGCCAGGCGACTGTTCGCCTCCTCCCAGGTCGTCGAGTCGATCATCGCTGTGCGGTAGCCGTGCTTGTGCAGACGTACCCCCAGGTCACAGTCTTCCGTAACGTTGAAGGGATCCCAGCCCCCCAGAGTCTTCAGAACGCCCATCTTGAAGTGGTTGGAAGTACCACCGAGAGGGACTGGCCCACCCACAGCCGTTAACCCAGGCAGCGATAAATCGAACCACGACGCGTACTCAGCCGTGAACAACCGCGTCAGCAGGTTCTGCCGCGGGTTATAGTAGTTAAGCTTGGCCTGTAGGCAAGCAATTCGGCGCGGCAGTTTGCGGAAGGCCATCGCGGCCTTGAGAAGCTGGTCGCGTTCGGGACGGTCCTCGGCGTCGTAGATGACCAGCAGATCGCTGTCTGCAATCTCCAGGCCCCAGTTGCACGCCTTGGGCTTGGTCTTGGGCTCCGAGTGGGGCACCACCACCAGCCGGAAGTTCGCCGGCAGCTCCAACGCCTCACAGGCCTGCCGCGTCTCGACGTCGTCTTCTTCCAGTAGCAGGAGTACCTGGTACTTGTCGTCCGGGTAATCGAGCGCTGCCAGCCCCGCAACCAAGTCCCTCAGCACTGCCGCCTCTCGGTGCAGCGGCACCAGCACCGTGTAGGTGGGCAACAAGTCCGGGTTCAGCCCCCGAAGCTCTTCCTCCATCACGGCGACGCAGGCCGGACGCTCCAAAGAAAGATAGACCAGCCGCGCCTTGTAGAGGATATGCGCTAAGTAGAACACAATGGCCGCCGCGTTCAGCACAACGAGCGTCGGCACAGGGCGGATGGACAGCAGGACAGCCAACCCGACGGTCACTACTGCAAGCACGATCCTCTGCGGCGGTGTCAGCACCCACCGAGCGCACTCGTGGGGGCGCTCATGGAGGACGCGCAAGGGGTCAGGCTGTAACGGTTGCTGCGACATCTGCTGCTCCGCGTGGCTGCGGCCACAGCGGCCCTCTACTTTTGGGGGTCGCCCCGTGCCGTTCACTCAGCCGGCTTTGAGAACTCCAGCGTGTAGCTCCACGGATCCCAGCGAAGCTTGAACCCGAGGGCTTCCGCAATGGGCCTAGGCGCAGCCCACACAACTCCATCCCGCAGCTCCACTTTCCCATCCAGGGGCAGGCTGCCGGTTTCCAGCTCTCCCTTGTCTGAGCCAACCGTCAGCCGTACTGACTTCTCTTCGGTTCCCACCACGAGAGTCTTGGTCCTGGCGACCCACTGCACACGGCAGCCCAGCGCTCGGAACACCTCGGCCACGGGCGCGATCACGCGCCCAGGGGGAACAATGATGGGCGGCTTGCTCAACGTCACTGGCTTGCCGTCCGCCACTACCTTCACCTGGCCGAGCTGGGCATACTCGGCCGCAAGGTACCTGTAGGGCTCGGCCGCGATGCTGATCTTTGCTCTGCGCCGCAGGGACATCAGTACGTTCTCCTTCGACGCACCCTTCTCGGCTCGCAGCTTGGCCAGAATCTCATCCCTCACACTCTCGTAGGACTTCGTTTCTCCAGCCTTCTTCTCGCTGACCATCACTATGTAGAACTTCCCATTAGCCAGGATCGGCGTGCTTACCTCTCCCACGGTAAGAGTAGCCACCACCGGGCGTAGAGCAGGGGGCTCGACCTGCTCAAGCGTCACCCAGCCCAGATCCCCCCCGTTGGCAGCCGACGCGGCAGCGGAGGTCTCCTTAGCCACTGTGCCAAAGGCCTCACCACTGGCGATCCGCCGACGGCTCTGATAGGCCGTCTCCGCCTCCTGCGTCACTATCTCAAACAGGTGAATCTGCGTGGGCGTCGAGTACTCTGCCAGGTGGGCCTCGTAGTACGCCCGGGCCTCTTCTTCCGTGACCTTGCTGGCGTTCTCCACTAGCTTTTCCAGAAAAATCTCAGTCTCTATCTGTGTGCGAAGGGCCGCCAGGCCGGCCACGCCCCGCTGGGCAATGAGCTTCTCCGTATTGCCGGCCTCGATCGCCAGACTGGCGATTCTCTTGGTTACTTCCTCCGAGGAGACCTTGAGGCCCGCCGCATTAGCTGCCTGGCGGATGAGAATCTGGTCGATGACCCCTTCCAGGATCTGCCGACCCATCTGAGTCCACGCAAATCGCGTGGCCTCCTCCTCCGTGACGACCCGACCGTTGACAACTGCAGCGGGCGGGGACGGCGGAGGGGGAGGCGGAGGCAGGACCGTCGCCGGAGCTGCCGGAGACGGGCCCAATGGCGGGCGCGGGTCCCTGGGTTGGGCCCAAACGCACGCTGCGAGGACAAAAACCAACAGGGTAACAGTGGTGAACGAAAGCACCACGCGTGCGCTCATCAGGTAGCCCTCCCGGCAGGCGGTGTTGCGGAATTATAGGCAGTCACAAGGAGCATTGTCAATTTCTCCCTCCCCAAGCCACCTCGAGGTTGGGGCTGCTTCCAGTATCGCAAACCACTTATCCCTAAAGCACAACACCACTAGGCCCTGCTCTCTCCGGCTTGGCTTAAGCCCACTACTCAGCGGCCCGGAAGCAATAGTTGCACCAGATCTTCAGGCAGGCTCACCCGACGCCACTTCCGCGCCAGCTTCAGCAACGGCGTATCGAACTGCATATCCGGCGCGGTAGGCAGCACCTCTTCCCCGATGCTCAAATAAGTTGCCTCTTGGTTGTACACATCCTCGATCATGACCCAGGTCTGACCCCCGATAGTAGCTGTCAGCTTGTAGTCCACGGCTCGTTCGACGTGGTAGGCTCTTTTGGGCTTCGGCTTGTACTTGTCCAAGATCGGGTGCCCTTCGTCTTTCTTGGGAACGCGCCAACTGCGCGATTCGAAGGCCTTTTGGTACCGCACGGCGCGCAGCTCGGCGTCGAAATCCTCAAAGCTCAAGTCCTTGGCCGGGCGCACCATGACAATGCAGCCTATCATGTAGTTGTCCTCCGGGCGCCTAAGTTCGTAGGTAGCCTGACGAGAGTACAAACGTAGCGTCAGCTCGGACGCGTCCCCTTTCCCCGTCCATTGCAGTACGCCGGGCTTGACACGCTCACTAGCTTCCTTGGCCTCGGCCGGACCGGCCCAAAGGGGCACCAACCCCATGTAGTGGCCTCCCGTCTCTACCGCTATCGACCACAAACGGTCCACCGCAATGGGCTGACCCTCCCAGGGCTGCCGCAGCACCGATACACGACCAATGTCGCGTCGAGGTCCGACGACTAACTCCACCCATACCGACGTTCGCGGCCGCCAGCCAACCTGGTCAAAGTCCACGTTCATTAGTGCCGTTAGCCCTCGCTGCAGAGTGGTAATGTGGCAACTGTCCGAGACACGGAGATAAGCCGTAGGTCTGGACGACCGTCCGAGCCACGTGATGCACAGGGGCACACTGGACGCGTTTAGGAAGGCTGTGGTCGACGCCATGGAAACCTCGGGGGTCACACAGATCGTTTCACGGTAGGGCTTCTCGTCTCCCCAGGCGTAATGTAGCTCAGCCGGGTTTGGCAGGGCGAGATCGGGGAGTGGACCTGCCATCGGCTGGCGGAAGGGCAGCGCAAACCACCCATCACACAGTTGCGGTTCGCCGAGCGGCCGGTCCAGCGATAGCGCCAGCAGCGACATCATGGGTCCACAGGCGTCCACTGCGTCCGAGCCGAAGGAAAACAACTGCGCCCCTGCCAAGGGCCCACCGGAGGCTGGAAGACGCTGAAGCACATCGCCCCAAACCAGCAACCACGCCTGAGACCAGGCATCGGGCAATTCCTCTAGAAACACCCGCAGCCACCCGAGCGCGGCAAGACGGTAAGCCTCCGTAGTTGGTCCATGGCCGTCCACCAGGCCCTGCTCACTGGCGCACCTCAGCCACTCCTCGAGCAAGGCCGAGCCGCGATCCACCAACGCCTGCTGGCTCTCGGCCTGTCCCACTCCGGCACAGGCGACGGCTGTAAGGAGCGTCCGAACGTCGGTGCTTTCCGGCTTTTTGGTCACTGCCAGGCGCTTGCCCATCGCCTGGAGAGCTACCGAGAGAGCCGCGCGCGATGCCTCGGACAGCTTGGAGTCGGCCAGCAGCCGGCAAGCGGCAAGCACCGGCGCTGCCACTTCCATCGCATCCGCACTGGGTGTCCCCCCGGCCGTCCAAGGCAGGAGCCCCACCTCGGCACCTCTGGTCGCAACGTATCCCGCCACAGTCCGTAAAGCGGCGTTGGCGGCCTCGATTTGCTGGTCGCACGCCAGACAGGCCAGAGCCCAAACCGGTGTCAGACGCGCCACGTCGGCCTGTCCCTGATCGTCTCGGACCAGACTCTGTTGTGCGTCCAGCCGGCCCGAGCCGGCGTCGGCCAGGGCTGAGCAGAAATCCCTGTAAGTATCAGCCCATGCTGCCGGGCTGGAGAGAGTGGCGCAAAGTAGCAATAGCTGGAGAGGCTTGCAGAACACAGGATCACCTCAAGACAGGGCGCCAAGACGTCCCCCGTACTCGTTCCCCCTGCCCTCTGAGGGCTTCGACGGGGCCCACTGCATCACCAGTCCTACCCTGACTGCAAGGGCTCAACTTTCTCCGCGCGGAGCAGTCCCTTCCGATCTCTTGCCACCACACCAATGCCCAGATCGAGTCCACACGCCATACTACTACACAAGCATGGAGTCCGGGTACTTGGACATCCGACATTGCCCGGAGTTCTCTAAGGTAACCCTCGGCGGTAGCAAGCACTTGTTGAGACCAAGCCGCAACCCATGTCCCCCTGTCCCCGGAACAGAGAAGCCGCGCGGGTTGGCCCTGTAGAGGAGTCTCTCCGCGCGGCACGTCATCTCGCCCTGGAGCCGTCCAGCGTTGGGGGCCCCAGACTACTACCCTCAGCGCTCCCTAACGCTTCGAGAACTGCTTAGCGCGCCGAGCGCTTCGGAAACCGGCATGCTTGCGCTCCTTAACTCGCGGGTCGCGCGTGAGCATGCGATATTGCGCCAGCACCGGTCGCAGCGAGGCATCCATTTCGACCAGGGCACGGGCGATACCGTGGCGCAGAGCCCCAGCCTGACCAGCCTTGCCCCCTCCATGAACCGTGGCTTTGACGTCCACTTGCCCGAACTTCTCAGCCGCATGCAGCGGGTGCAGAACCCACGCGGCAAGCTGCGGTCGCTCCAAGTACTCGCTCAGCTCCTTGCCGTTGACGAGCACGCGACCCGTGCCGGACGCGATCCATACTCGAGCCACCGCGTTTTTCCGCTTTCCCGTCGCATAATAGCGTTCTTCGGTCGCCAATCTTCATACCTCCCGGACACAGGTCAAACTTGCAGCGGCTTGGGCTGCTGGGCCTTGTGAGGGTGGTCTGGGCCCGCGTAGACCTTGAGTTTCCGCAGCATCTGTCGGCCCAGCGGCCCTTTGGGCAACATGCCTCTGACTGCCAATTCTATGACGCGCTCGGGTCGGCGGCTCAGCAGCTGCCCCGCTTCCTCAGACTTTAACCCGCCTGGATACCCGCTGTGCCGGTAGTAGATCTTTTGTCGCATCTTGTTGCCCGTCAACACAACCTTCTCAGCGTCGACTACGATGACGAAATCGCCGCAATCGACGTTAGGCGTAAAATAGGGCTTGTGCTTGCCCCGCAACACAGCGGCAACGCGCGCCGCCATCCGGCCCAGCGGCAATCCTGCCGCACTGACCACCCACCAGTCATGCTTTACTTCGTCTGCCTTCACGGAACGAGTCTTCAGCTCGGTCATCTCTCTAACTCCCTATCACAAGCCGGCATCCAACCCTCCTGGCTTCCGGCACTACCCGGTCGCCCGAGAGCCCTTCTCCGGCTCTCAGTAGTCCACTCGTACCAAACACAACCCCTGCGGCGGTGCTGTCGGCCCGGCGCGGCGTCGATCACCACTCGCTAGAACCGCGGCTACATCTTCAGGCGTGCGTCGTCCGAGCCCTACTTCCACCAGCGTTCCAACAATAATTCGCACCATCATGTACAGGAACCCGTCCGCGGCAACTCTAAACTCAATTAGGTCCGCGTTCTCGTCCACGTCCAGACGATACAGATACCGCACCGTCGACCGGACACTACTGCCGGAAGCGCAGAAGGCGGCGAAATCATGTTCGCCCACGAGCACTTCCGCGGCTGCACGCATCGCCGATCGCTCCAGCGTGTCTGTTACTAGCCAGGCGTAGCGACAGATGAACGGTGATCTCACCTTGCGGTTCAAGACCCGATAGGTGTACTGCTTGCCTATCGCGTCGAACCGTGGGTGGAAACCGGCCGACACTTCGCATGCCCCCACCACACTCACTGCTGGCGATAGGATGTTGTTTAGGGCCCGCGGCAGGTTTTCAACCGGAATCGAGCTATCGGTCGAGAAAACAGCCACCTGCCCCAGGGCATGCACACCCGCATCGGTCCGACTGGCCGCGGTCAGATGTGTAGGTTCGCCAAGTAGCTGTCCCAGGGCTTGCTCAAGCTCGCCCTGTATTGTTGGCACGTCGGGCTGGCGCTGGAATCCCGCGTAATCCGTACCGTCGTACTCTACGACAATCAGGATACGCCGCGTCTTTCCCTTCGGCTCAGGGAGCATAGCCCAAGCCTACTCACTCCAGCGCAAAATCGCCATCTCGGCCGAGTCGCCCCGGCGCAGGCCGGCCCGAATCACACGCGCATAGCCGCCCTCTGTCGACTTGAAGCGAGGCGCGACTTCCGCGAAAAGCTTGCCAACTACGGCCGGTTCTGGCAGGGCCTGGAGCGCCAAGCGTCGCGAGTGCACGTCGCCACGCTTTGCCCATGTCACCAGCCGGTCAGCCAGACTCGCTGCCGCACGCGCGCGAGCCAAGGTGGTTTTGACCGACTCTTCTAAGATCAGGCTGCGCACCACGGCCCTGAGCATCGCCTTTCGCTGGTCGGCAGGTTTGTTGAGTTTTGCTGTCTTCTTGCGATGCCGCATCAAGAACACTCCGCTGTTTGCACTCGTCAGACCCGACTCAGTTCCCGTCGGCGTCTTCCTGTTCACGCAGAGAAAGCTCGTATTGAGCAAGCTTCGAGATGACTTCCTCCAGCGACCGTTGGCCAAAGTTGCGAATGGCCATAAGGTCGGCCGCAGTTCTCTGCACCAATTCCCCGAGCGTGTTGACACCTGACTTCTTTAGGCAATTGTACGTCCGGACGGTGAAGTCCAGTTCCTCGATAGGATACTCGAGGACTCGGGCGCGCAGAGCCTCCTCCCCCTCCAGCTCCAAAGGCACAGCGGCCTTGGCCTCGACTCCCGCGAACAGGGTCAGGTACTGCTGTATTTCCTTCGCTGCCTCGCGCAAGGCCTCGTCAGGCATCACTGTCCCGTTACCCCACAGCTCGAGGACCAGCCGGTCAACGTCGGTCCGAGACCCCACACGAGTCGGCTCAACGTGGTACGCGCAGCGCCGGATGGGCGAGAAGGCAGCGTCCACCGGGATCACGTCGGCGCCCCGGCGTCCCCTCGGCCTTGCCTCAACCGACAGGTAAGCCTTCCCTACCTCGACGAACATTTCCGCAAAGAGCCGCCCTTCGTTAGACGTGATCTGGGCGATATGCAAGTGAGGATTCACAACCTCGACATCCGGCGGACAGATCACGTTGGCCCCCGTCACTTCGCCTTCGCCCTCCGCCTCAAGGCGCAGCACCCACTCATTGCCCTCGTCCTCCGGGTCGAAGGGCCTGTCTTCAGGCAAATGCACCTTGATGGCCAACTCGCGCAGGTTGAAGATAATCTCGGTGTTGTCCTCCAGCACCCCTGGCAACGTGTCAAACTCGTGGAGAGCGCCCTCGATACGCACGTCGGTAATGGCCGCACCCACGATATGGGCCAACAGCACACGCCGTAAGGCGTTGCCTATTGTATGGCCGAACCCACGCTCCAGCGGCTCCACGACAAACTTGCCGTAAGTTGCAGTCATCTCCAATATCTTGATCTGAGGGGTA
>JAKORR010000441.1 GCA_029777735.1 Armatimonadota bacterium
GAAGAGGAGGAACAGGGCGCCGGGCGTGCTGAAGTCCAAGTCCATATAGGAGCCGCGTAAGACATGGATAGCGTAGGGCCCTCCTATCCCCAGCGCCAGGCTGCCCAGGGCGCCAACGCCAACGGCACGCCACGTAACCGCGCGTGGCTCGATGATGGCTCTCTCTTCGCTCTCCGCTTCGTATCGGGGTCCGGTCGCTGGAAGCACAGCCATGGTTTATATCCCCAAGGCCTCTGCCCCCGGTGCCTACAGAAAGCTACCGGGCTATGTGCCGATAGGAGTGGGCCGCGACCCGAGGAAGGTCCTTCGTGCGGCGGCCGGCAATAGGCATGAGCCTGAACCCGACACGCCAGGAGCGGACCGAACCGAGTCACTAGGATTGTATTCGCCGTCGCGAGGCCTACACCTTGCCGGGAGGGTCTGAGCGGACAGCGCGGACTCGGTGACAGTGTGAAAGCCTGCGCGCTATGACGGCTTCTTCATCATGCACGCGAAACGGCTGGCGGAGGCCTCCAAACTGTTTCCTTGATGAGCCACGCGGGGACGCGTGCCTATTCCGTGAAGACCACATCGCACAGGTAGATGTCCGCAGGGTGCTCATGGGAGTTCACCCGCGGGTTGTGGGCATGGCTCGAGTAGTAGGTAAGCCACCACCGTTCCGGCTGTTGGGGATGCTGCGCTGCGCCCATATAGGAGGTGTCGCCGCCGCTGGGCAGCACAATCTGAGGGACGGGCGTCGCGCCGTCCATGCGGAAGATCGCCGTGTTTACGTAGCCGCTGGGTTGATACCAGCGCCCGGAAATCCACACCTCCTCCTCTACTAGCCACAGGCACGGGCCCTGCAGTTTGATAGGCAGCTCCGTGAAGCTCCAGTCCGTGTAGGGGGGCTCAGCGGTCGCCAGCAGCGGGAAGCCCTGGCCGTGTTCGCGGCGGATCAGCGCCCAGCACCTATCGTCCTCGGCGAAGTCCATTGACACTTCGTTGGGCCACGTCTCTTCATCCTGGACCAGCAGGCAGACGTCTTCCCAGCACTGCCCGTCGGCTGTGGTCTTGAGAGTGACGCTGAAGTCGCCACTGCGGTAAGCCGCAACGTAGCCACGGCCCTTGTGCCAACGTGGCGCCCAGTAGACCATGTCGGCCTCGACCTTGGTCCAAGGCGACCAGTGCTCGCCGTCCTCGCTGAAGCTGTAACCGGACGCGATCGAGCGCTGACCTGTCGCCGGGTCAGGCTGCGAGAGGAAGGAGTAGGAGAACAACCCATGGGGCGTGGGCATGAGCTTAGGGTCGCGCGTGTCTGATGCCCCACGGATACAGCCCACAACCATCCAGCGAGCAGCTGTCTCGGTGCCCCGCAGCACCAGCACCCGTCCATCCTCCGAGATGTGGTTAGAGGCATGGCGGAAGGTGCAGTAGGGCTTATCCCGATACCAGCAGACACTGGTGAAGGCGTTGTGATTGCCGTCGGAGTAGATCTTGAGCCAGCGTTCAAGCCTGATCTTCATCTTGGGCCTCCCTGGCCTGGCGCATAGTGTAGAGGGGTCTCTTCTCTGGTGCGACACGGAGTCCTTGTCCCGGGGGCATGTGACAGGTGTGGCCCCTAGGTAGGGGCTGCTGCCACCGGTTTGCCTCGTATTGGCGGCTGTCGCAGGAGTGCTCCGACCACGCGGCGAAGGGGATCGCCGTGAAGGCTTCCGTGTCTCGCCAGTAGCACCGCGCAAGGAGCGTCAGCAATGCAAAGAGTCAAGCTGGGTATAATCGGCTGCGGGGCCATCGGCAACCACCACCTTAAGGC
>JAKORR010000442.1 GCA_029777735.1 Armatimonadota bacterium
AACTAGCCACCTGCGTGCGGTCCTTCCCGCGCGGCAGCAACGGCTACCGGCCGCCTCGGCCCTTCGGCCAAGTCTATCCTGCGGGAACTGTATACTCCCACAGCCCGATTCAAGGTTGCGCAAAAGCAAGAAAGTGATATCATCGTGGTTTCTAACCAATGACAAGCCAGGAAGGCTGATCCGTACAGCTCCTTGAAGTCGGCGTGACCTTGGCCAAGCGGAGAAGCGATTTTGCTCCCGGGTCAAGGAGCACATTTGACGAGCCCGTAATCCGTAGCAGGGCGCCCTGTACCTGAAAACCAGTCATATGGGTGGCTAAGCGCTAACGGAAGTAGGGCATTGCGCAAGCCCCAGGAAGCCCTGATGGGTTCCAGGAGAGTCAATTGCTGCAGGGCCGAAGCGGATTGGTACGCTCAGGCCTAATATATAGGTTTGGCTGTTTCCTCGGAACTGGGTCTCTCGAAGTCACGCTGGCCCGAGGGTTTTTCCCGTTCCGAGCGAGGCCAGTGCGGTCAGCAGCCTCCCGGGAATCTTCAGCGAGGCAGCCGTCGAAGCAAGATGTTAGAGAGGTGTCAGGCCCTGGGGATGGAGAGTCCCCTGGGAGTTCAGGAGGGAAGCGCATAGCAATGGCCAAGCCTGTTGAGGAGTGGGTCGAAGAGGTAGCGCGGCTCACGAAGCCTGACAAAGTTCACTGGTGCGACGGCTCTGAGGAAGAAGCCGAGAAACTGGTGAGGATTGGTATCGAGGAAGAGCGCATCGGCGACCAGCCCGTGTTTCACGCGCTATCCGGCAGAACCTTCCCCAACAGTTTTCTGCACCGCAGTCATCCCACCGATGTGGCCAGGACCGAGCATCTGACCTACATTTGCCATCCCGACGAGCAGACGGCCGGACCTAACAACAACTGGATGAGCCCTGGCGAGGCCAAGGAGATGTTACTGAACCTCTCCGAGGGCTGCATGCGCGGCAGGACAATGTATGTTCTCCCCTATCTTATGTGCCAGGCTAATTCGCCCTATGCCCGGAACTGCGTGCAGGTGACCGATAGCACCTACGTTGCGGTCAGCATGAGGATCATGGCGCGCATGGGCACCCATGCCCTGGAGCGCATCGGCAACTCCGACGACTTCGTCAAGGGCCTCCACTCCATTGCCGATCTTGATCCCAACAGACGCTACATCATGCACTTCCCCCAGGACAACCTGGTCTGGAGTATCGGGTCGGGCTATGGCGGGAACGCTCTGCTGGGCAAAAAGTGCTTCTCCCTACGAATCGCCTCGTGGCTAGGGCGTCGCGAGGGCTGGCTGGCGGAGCACATGGTCATAATAGGCGTCGAAGACCCCGAGGGTACCGTGACGTATATGACAGCAGCCCTGCCGTCCGCCTGTGGAAAGACCAACTTGGCCTTTCTTGAGTCCGCGCTGCCGGGCTACAAGGTCTGGACCCTGGGCGACGACATTGCCTGGCTGCATATCGGGCCAGATGGCCGTCTTTGGGCTCTCAACCCAGAGGCGGGCGTTTTTGGCGTCGCTCGCGGCGTCTCTAGAGCCACCAGCCCCAACGTGATGCGCACCCTCGAAAGCGACGGTTTCTACCCCACCCTTTTCACTAACACGGCCCTCGACCCAAGATCCAACGAGCCGTGGTGGGAGGGCATTGACGAACCAGTCCCCGACGGCCTTGAGGACTGGCGCGGCCGGCCCTGGGATCGAGGTAGCTCGGCGCCAGCGGCCCACCCTAACTCCCGCTTCACCGTCTCTCTTTTCCAGTGCCCAACGCGACCGCCAGAGTCCGACGAACCCAGGGGCGTGCCCATATCTGCCATGATCTTCGGGGCCAGGAGAACCCGCCTTTTGCCCCTGGTCTGGGAGAGCTTCGACTGGCAACACGGCGTCTTCTGTGCCTCCAGCCTCGGCTCGGAGACCACCGCGGCCGCCATGCACGAAGTGGGCGTCCTGCGGCGCGACCCAATGGCCATGGCACCCTTCTGTGGCTATAACATGGCGGATTACTTCCGGCACTGGCTGGACTTCGGTCAGAAGCTCGCCTGTCCGCCCAGGCTCTTCTTTGTCAACTGGTTCAGAGTGGACGAGGATGGCAGCTTCATCTGGCCCGGCTTCAACGAGAACATCCGCGTGCTCAAATGGATCATTGACAGGCTCAACAACCGCATCTCCGCCTGCGAGACTGCCATCGGTCTGGTCCCCAATCTCGATGACCTTGACATGACGGGCCTGAACATCCCGCGCGACAAGATGGAGCAGCTCCTGGAGATTGATCACGGCTCCTGGTCAGTCGAAGCGGCCGATATCGAACACCTGTATCGCCAGTTCGGCGATCGCATGCCGCCCGAAATCCTCCAGGAACTCGCGAGCCTGCGAAAGCGCCTCAGCGGCTCCTATCGGCTATAAGATCTTCCCCCAGCCCTCTGGGCGGCCCTTGTGTCAGGGCGCGAAGTTGCGTCCTGTGCTTGTGCCTCTTACCTCTCTGCCCCATGCCGGTGGAAGTGCGTGGCCGCGCCACGCTGCTACTCCCAGGGGCCGAGTGAAGCAGTCACTCAGCCCAAAGACGTACCGCAGGCGCCCCACCACAGCTTAAGCTCTCGCTCGGGTCCTCGTCACCCTGCCGATATATCTGCGTGTTCTACACCGGGCATTGGGCTGACGGCTTTCGGGGCGCTTTTCGAGATCTTCATCCGCACTTGAAATCAAGGCCGAGAAGCCGGTCACAGGCCATTCTCAAGCCTTACGTTGCACGCCGTGGGAACGCTCACTATTCCAGCGTCAGTTTCCCCAGCCGGCTCGTCTCGTGGAAGCTCCGCGTGAAGTTAGGACTCCAGGCCAGTAAATCCGTGGCGCCCGGCGACGCGCGGTATAGATTGGCATAGAAGGCCTGCCCGGGCTTCACGCCGCCCGGCAGCAAGTGCGTCAACGGAAGAGCTACCCTCACGGTCCAGGTGTCCCCCAACGCCACCGACGTTACCCGTGCGCCGCTTCCCCACTCCCCGTCGTTCTCATCGCAGTGCACCGCGGCGTACTTACCCGCGGGATTCACGCCCAGCTGCCGATAGGGCTTGCCACGCTGAGCCGCGAAGAATAGCTCCCAATCGTCGCCGGACCAAATGTCCGGGGCGGCCACCAACGCCGCTGTGTCCAGGCCCGTCTCCTGAAGCTGTACATAGAGATACTCTCCGTCGTGGGCCAGCCACGCCGCAACGGGCCTTTTCTGCCGGTATCCCTCCAGGGCGAACCAGCGGTCCAAGATCAGCGCGGCGCTCCAGTCTACCTTGTCCACGTCGCCGGCCGCTGCCGCGACCCGCGGCACACGCGCGCTCGGCGGTGCCTGGGCCCTCAGCCGCTCTCGCTCGGGCTCCAGAGCCTGCCGGTCTGCCCACTTCCGGCGTCCTTCGACCATGTAGTCCCATACGCCCTTCTCGAACAGCTCCACCCGCTGCTTCTCCACGTCCGTCCGCGCCGCGCGGCGGGCTTGGCGCATGTACTCGCCCAGTTCGGCCATGCGTTCTGCGGTCCCCAGATAGCCCCATGCCATCTCCTCTGTCTGGTGGAAGTGGCGGTTCTCCTTCTGCACTTCCTCTGGGTAGTATCGGGGGGAAGAGTAGATCTCCTCTATGCGCAGGTACAGGCGCTTCATCGGCGCGGCAGCCGCGCCGTAGTAGCGCCCGAAGAACTCGTCCAGCAGTTGGTCTAGGTCGATGGTGGGGTCGTCGAGCATCCGCAGCGTCACGTAGGTGTCCACCTGCTCACCCAGACCATTAAGGAAAGCCCCTCGGATACCATCACGGTGAAACATCCTGATCTGCCGCGCCGCCGTGTGTGCGAAGAATCCCGGAAAGCAATGGAACTTGCCGTTCATTGCGATTTCCTCAGGAAAGCAGTAATAAAGCCACAAGTACAGCGGTCTCTTGCCTCCTTCACGGCTTACCCACTCGCGGTAGAAGGACATATCGTTGCGCTCCATAGACGGTGCCCACCAGTTGCGCACATGCAGACACATCTGCACCGAGATGTTGGGCTCGGGCCGCGCACGCCGCGGATAGTAGGCATAGCGCGCGTAGGCCAGACAGCTCAGGTGCTTGCCGGGATGCGACCTGCCTAACTCGCGCGCCACCCTGTTCGCGAAACTGTACACATAGTCGCTCGCATAGCCGTTGGAGAACTGTGGGTTATCGGCCTCGGCAGGGTTCAACTGTGCCTGGCAGTCCGCGCACTTACAGTAGGAGCTGTTGTCCATGGGCACCAGCGCGAAATAGTCACCGGCAGCCTGGGCGCCCGGCTTCAGGCCCTTGCCGTCGAAGTAGTCCCGCGCGTCCTGCACCACCTGGCGCGCCAGGTTCTCGTTGGAGTAGCAGAGCTGCGGCGGCTTGCCCTCGTAGCCTTGGGCAAAATACTCAGGGTGCTTTCCCTCGAAGACATCTGGCTTGTCCGGGTTTTGCTCCCAGAACCGGTCGTAGAAGCCATAGAAAGAGTGGTTGCAGGCGTAAGCCTGCCCACCCACCTTCAGCCTCGCGTAAAACAACCGCACGTCCTGAGGGCTGGCATTGTTCCACAGCGTCTTGACAATTCCAAAGGCGTGGGGAGGCCAGGGATGCCGATAGGCAAAGGCAGGAGCCCGTCGCACCTCGCGTGGCTGCACCACCAACGTTGTCTTCTCGGGACAGACCATCCCCAGCTCTGTGGGGCCATACCAGCGCACACCGCAGAAGCGATCGAGAAAATCGTGTACCGCGTAGGACGTACCCTGGTCGTCGAACATGTCAGGGGGATCTGCAGGCCGCGTGATGCCACTGTAGTCCTTGGGCACTCCCGATCCCTCGTCGAAGTGTAGTAGGAGCTGGGTGTGGCTGTCCGCAACATAGGGTCCGCCAGCGCCCTCTTCGGTCGGTTCGCGCCGCACGTCCGACACGCGTACCTCATCTATCAATCCTACGAGGGGGTTACCCACCTGGCCGTCTACGCTGCCGGGTGCTATCCCACCGATATTCAGCGCCGCACGGCTACAGGTCGTCTTTCTGTACGCGGATCTACCCTGGCTGACACCGTCGACGAACAACTCCATCTGACCTGTGGCGATGCTGTAAGTCCCCAGGATGTGGTGCCAACCCTCCTCCAGATCACCCGAAGTCACCGAACTGCCCTGCTGACCATCATAGGTCACGTATGAGATCCGCCGTGTCTCCTCCACACGCCGAAGGATGTGATAGGTCCACGGGTCCGACCCGTCCAAGCGCAGTACTGTGGCCTCCCTCGGCTGGGGCTCGGCAGGCAACCACACCCAGGCTTCCAGGCTGCCTTCCTCATCAGAGAAGCCACAGTCACCCACCCTGAGGGCCGCCGTCCCGTCGAACTCCACCGCCTTGCCGAACTTGCCCGGTGCCCAGGCCAACTCTCCGCTCACCGAGACGTTGGAGCTACCTGGCATGTTGCTGTCTCGCCCGATCAGAACCAGCGTGTCGGGAAGAAAGCGGATTAGATACTCCTGGGGCTTGAAGGCGCTGCCACGAATGTTGAGCCGGCGAGTGGCCTCACTCTCCCCAACCAGGATTCGCGGCCCCGTGACAGGAGCGTCGTCCGGCAGAATCGGAAGCGTCGCACTCGTCATCTTCTGGATGTGGTACCGCAGCTCCCACGCCGCGAAGGCTACAGCCCGCACCGGCTCCTTGCTCACGACGATCGTCGCGACGGGTTTCCCGTCACGCGTGAGAGCGAAATCCTTGGTGGCAGCGCGGACGGCAGGCGCCGCCGGGACCTGAAGTGCAAGCGTTATGAGACCTGCCAGAAGCGCCAGCCGGACATCCAAGTGCATCATCGCCATCCCTCCAAATACTTTGAACCTACCTGAAGTGGCCAGAGTCTCTTAGGCACATCCCGCCTTGCACCTACGGCTCCGGCGGTCCAGATGCCGTACAGCCCAGGGCCTCTGTGCGGATAGGCCCGGACTCAGGAGCAGAGATCCTCCACCAGTTCACCGACAAACTTGACTAGGCCTATGTCGCCATTGGGCGGCACCTGATCCGCAGATCCCAGGATAAACTTGCCATCTTCCCAGTGGTGCTCAACTATCAGCTCGACCTGCCGCCGGATCTGCGCTCGTCCGAAGGGAGGCGCGAACATTGCCCCAGGAAGGCCGCCGAACAGGATCAGATCGGGGCCGGCCAGATCCCGCAGCTCCTCGACGGCTACGTCGCCCACAGGCTTGGGCGTAATTGCCTCGACAAAGTCTATACCCGTTTTGACCAGAAGTGGTAGGATCGGCCTCACTGTCCCGTCTAGATGAACGCCCACCTTCTTCCCCGCTGCGTGAAGTTGTTCCACCCGCCGCACGTAATAGTCAAACTGGTATTGCTCCACCAGCCGCGTAGCAACTTCGCCGCTGAGGTTGTCTCCAAGCTCGACGAAGGGCGTGTCACAGCCCACTATGGCCTCATATACGCCGTCCGCCGCCCGTCCCAGGGCTTCCAGCGTCCTTTCCAGCTCTTCGGGCGCATCTACGGTGAGGTAGGCCAGGTTCGTGGCGCCCGTCCACTGTGCCAGCATCTGTGACACTGGTGAACGTGGCGGCAGAACCGTCGGGTGGCCCTGGTCACCCGCCAAGCGATTGAGTAACTCGTACTGCTCGTAGTTGGGCGTCACCTGGGTAGAGTCCGCGATGTAGCGCACTACTCGCAGGTCCTCCACCGTCGATACGGGCCAGCGCGTCGGCGCGCTGCTCGCGGTCTGAGGTAGAAACCGGGTCTCGCTCCAGATCTCACCTACTGGCGTCTTCCACCATGTTCTCGTGACATGGCCCTCGGTTTCGCTCAAAACCTCCACGTTCTCGTGCCGTGTTGACCACACCCCGGCGTAGCCGAGGTAGTAGCCCACGTGGTGGTCACGGTGGAGCTTGACAAAGCCCTCCTCACTCTCGTACTCGAGCGGTAGGGTCCCTGCAAGCTGCCGGGCGTAGCACCAGTAGGTGAGGTCAGCGAACCAGGGCATGACATCGGGTCGCCGACCGGACAGTACCGCGAGAAGGCGTTCGCGAAAGGTCATGACCGAACTCTCCTCTTGGCCCGGATGACGCGCCACAAGGCCCAAGGGCGACGGACACTGTGTTCAACGCCGGGGCAGGCGATACCTCCGGTCGACACGGGAGGCCGGTCTGTCTGCTCGCAGGCAGGAAAGGCTGCGATTCCGGGCGAAAAGGTGCCTGCGTGTCCTCTTGCGGGTGCGAAAACGATCGCCAAGGGTGATTCTCCCGCCGTGCGGAGGATTCTCATAACTGGCGCTTCAGGCTATCTCAGCAGGTTCATCGTCGAGCGGTTGAGCGGCAGATACCATTTGACGCTCTTCGACTGCGTGCCGCCCGTCGGTCCGGCTGCAGCGTGTCGCTTCCTCCAAGGCGATGTGACGGACTATGCCCAGGTCCACGCGGCCTGCACTGGGCAAGACGCCGTGGTGCATACTGTGGCACTCGTCCGCGGCCGCCGGTCTCAATCCCTCTCGACCTTCGCGGACGTGATGGTCAAGGGCACTTGGCACGTGGCGGAGGCCTGCGCCCGCACCGCCGTCCGAAGGCTAGTCAACATCTCAAGCATTGTGGCGCGCGGGGCTATACCGCCGGGCGAGCAGCTTTGCCACACTAGCGACCCCTGTGACTTCCGCGAAGGCGACCTGTTCTACTGCCTGGCTAAGCACCTGAGCGAGCAGATTGGCCTTGCGTATCATCAGGCTCATGGGCTGAGCGTAATACACCTGCGACCCGGGGTCATCGCGGGCGACGGAGCGAATCCGGGGCCGGCGCCGCCCAAGCCTCCGGCTAGGGGCCGTTGGTTCGTCTATGTGGACCCCCGGGACGTTGCCCAGGCGGTGGAGTTGGCCCTAGGGGCCTCTGGCTTGGCCTACGGATGCTATAACATCGTGGCCGGGCGCAGCGACTCTCTACTGGACTGGGCCGCGGCTGAGCACGACCTAGGCTACAGGCCCCAGTTCAACTGGCCCGAGATACCTGAGACGTGCTGAGAGACTGGAGTCACGGGTGTTATGGATAGGGAACCTGTCGCATACCAGAGGGAGCTGGCCAGACGGCGTGCCGAGTACATCGCTTGGATAGCCGATAACTTCACAGCGCTAGAGACGGGTATGGTAGCCTCCGATGGCCGCCTCTGGGCACTGAACCACGCCCGACTGGTTCTCGGCCGCGACCTCCAAAGGGCCAACCGGTACTTCGAGACCTTTACGCTCACCCAGGATAGCGACATCTGTTTCATCCGCGCCCTGAAAACACTTCTGGACTTCGGACCTTCACACCGCCTCTCCGACGCCGCCAGGAAGCACCTCACCGGTCTTCTCACGTCTTGGCCCCAGACCCCCCTGAGCTCCGTGGCCCGCTGGCTCGCCCTTCACACCGAGAATCATGACCTCATGCATCTGACTATCGGGATGTTCGCGCAGCAGGCTCTCGGGAACAACGTATCGGCGCATGTCCGGGAGATCGACCAGTCCCTAGTCTGGCGGTTCCAGCGCGGTTGGGGCGAGTGGAACTCGCCGTGCTACCAGTTCCA
>JAKORR010000443.1 GCA_029777735.1 Armatimonadota bacterium
CGCAGGTGGCTGGTTTTCCCATTGAAGTAGGCCGATATTCTGCTCCGGAGCCCAGCTGGACGTCGGTTGCCCTGTGATTATTCTTGCCCTAGGCCCTCACGACGGTTTCCTGGCGGCGAAAGATTCATCCTGCGGAAACCGAACATTCCCCATGCTCACGGTGTCCTTGACGCCTCCCTGGCTTTGCCGGAAGATAGAGATCCTATCTCAATGTATCAGGAGGGGCAAGCTTGGCAGACCTTCTTCTTCCGGTTGTCCACATCGAGGAGACTACCTTGCCGGCCGCCTGGGAGCGCGCTGTTGTCGAGACTTGGAACCGTGGCGTCCAGGTGAAAACTCAGTACGACCACCCAGACGATCCGCCCAGCCGGGATACGATCGCCGTTATCGTAACCACCGACCCGCTGGCAGAGCCGCGCATTCACCGTGCTATGCCCGGCGGCCTGCGCGACCTCGAGATCTACGTGCAGGAGGTGGTGGCCGGTGTCCACGACCATTGGATCGACCCCGAGCACGGCAAGTGGCAGTACACCTACCACGAGCGCCTCACGGCCTATACGGCCCCGGGGGGGGAGAGAGCCGTCGACCAGCTCGAATACATAGTGGATTGCCTGGCCGACTGCGAGTACTCACGCCGCGCTCAGGCCGTCACTTGGAAGTGCTGGGAGGACGCCGGCTATGAGCACCCAGCCTGCCTGCAGCGGCTCTGGTTCCGCGTAGTCGGTGGCAGGCTATGCATGAACGCGCACATGCGCAGCAACGACGCCTTCAAGGCCGCCTTCATGAACATGTACGCCTTTACGGAGCTCCAGGCGGATCTCGCGCGGAGACTTTCTGAGCGCCTCGGTCGCGAGGTGCCCGTGGGCCAGTACACGCACATCGTGGACAGCTTCCACATCTATGGCTCCTATTTCGAGGAGTTTCGGGGTTTTCTCCAGACCCTGGAGAAGCGTACCTTCGAACAGCGCACCTTCACCACCGACCAGGTGGCCGATATGCTCGCTGAGGCCCGTGAGGAGCTCAGCAGGGAACAGCGCGATTAGGGCGAAGCGCCTCCCGGGAGGGATGACCATGCAGGCCATCATCCTGGCTGCCGGGGAAGGCCGCAAGTTCTTCCCGTACGACTTGACGCGCCAGAAGGCGGCGGTCCCGCTCGGCAACACCTTTCTGATCCGCTGGACGGTCAACTGCCTACGGCGCGCGGGCATCGAGGATATTGTGGTGGTCGTTGGCTACCGTGAGGAACGGGTGCTCCACGCCCTCCGCGGCGTCGAGGGCGTCAGGTACGTCCGCCAGTCGCCTCCGAGGGGCACTGCCCCGGCCGTGCTTCAGGCCTGCGAGGAGAGGCCACCCGGCGACGAACCCTTCCTGGTCCTCTACGGCGACGTCCTGCTGGCAGAGGAAGGCCTGGGCGAGTTTGTCAGGCGTGTCCAGTCCACAGGCCCGCTGGCGGCGGCCATGCTTGCGCCCATGCTGGCGGCCCACTCGGGCGACTGGATTCTAGGCGAGTTCTCCAACGACAGGCTCACGGGCATCAGCGGCCACTCGCGCGGCGGTACCCATCGCCTCTGTGGTGCCTACGCCCTCTCACGCGAGGCCTTGGACTACGTGGCGGCCAATCCCGGCGTGGTTGAGCAGGTTCCCGTTGGTGGTATGCCCCCGATGGAGGCCGAGCTTGCCCAGTCCTTCCAGATGATGGTGGACGACGGCCGCGAGGTTCTGGCTGTCGAGCATCGCGGCCTCTTCGTGGACATCGACAAGCCCTGGCATCTGCTGGAGGCCAATCACCAGTTTGCGCGCTACCTGTGCGGGCGTGTGGATGAGCCCAAATTGGCAGAGGACGTGCGCATCGACGACGGCGCGGAGGTTTCAGGGCACGTCATGGCTGGGCCGGGCGTGCAGATCGGGAGCCGAGTGCAGCTCCGGGGCAACGTC
>JAKORR010000444.1 GCA_029777735.1 Armatimonadota bacterium
TAGTGATCCATGCTCAGCCCGCCTCGCCAAACACCCCGCCCCGGATCAGGGTCGCAATCACGAAGTGCTGCTGTTCTGCGGGCGGCACCTTGTCCTTGATGATCCAGTTGTCGAGCAGGGTGTAGAAATCGTCCCCCTTCTTGGGCTGCCGGTAGGCCTTGCCACGAGTGGTGACGGAGCCATAGGGCTCAACTGCGATCGGGCCCAGCTCCTCTACCTCCGGATACCAGGTGTCGACGGTACGGATGGCGTTGCCGACCTTCTGGGAGTGCAGCCCTGCAACGTCCTTCACTGCATAGAGCGTCTTGCTCTTGGTGGAGCGCCCCTTGTCCAGGATGAGCTCCTGGGACGGGAACACCTCCTGCCCTGCGCCGGCGCGCACGTAGGTGGTAACTTGCAGCAGCACATGGCTGTCGCCCGCCAGGCCGTCCGCGATCAAGCCCGAGAGCTCATCCAGCGCCGCAGAAGTAACGGCCGGAACATCGAAGTTCCGCAGCGAGAAGGCCAGTGCGTCGAAGGTCCATGTCCTTTGCGCCTGGCCATTCACCAGATGTGCCACCTGCACCTCAACGCTCTCTGCACCTACACGGTTGCGCCACAGGAAGCGCCCGTTGGCCAGATTGGCGGCGTAACGACGGGCCAGTTCGCCAAAGCCCTGGCTGCTCACATAGCCGGCCACGGTATCCACCAGTTTCTTCTGGTAATCCGCATCGTTGCAGGCCGAGGGCTGTCCGGTGCCCGACAGCACGCGCAGGGTGAAGACGACTTTCAGGGTGTCCGCCTGCCACGGCAGGGCCGCCACATCGACGGTCTGCAGGTTCGGGTTCTCAATGGCCGCATCCAGCTTGGCAGCGTCCTGATCCTTGGTCTTGAGACGGTTGGAGATGGTGCCCCGCACGGATTTGCTCTCGATGGCCACGGGAGGCCAGGCGGAGCTGTTGTTACGGCTGTCCCAGGCTCCCGCGAAGAAGAGGGCATCGGAGGGGTCGAGCTTACGTTCAAAGGCAAGGACAGAGGCAGTCTTGAGCGTCATGATCTTGTTTTCCTTTCAGAGGCGTATTCAGAGGCCGCGCGCAGTGGCGGCAAAATCGTTGCGGCAGCGATACAGCCCGGCGTCCACATCACTGTGGGCATACCAGAGCAGCTCGCGAAAACTGCCCAGGCGGTGTGGGCTGATCCACTGGCCGACGGAGTAAAGGCTCTCTACAAATCGGAAGTCGGTGCGGGCATCCCGGGCGTTCTTCACTGTTCCGGCCGGGTGCACCTGGGAGAGCCCGCCATACCCCAGCGGGATTGGCACAATCCAGCCTTCGGTGCGGTCGTGCTCCCATGCCACTGCCTTCCTTTCAGCCTGGTCACCGGGGGCCTCAGGAGCTGCCGGCCGCCAGTTGAAACGGGA
>JAKORR010000445.1 GCA_029777735.1 Armatimonadota bacterium
ATGGTGTGCCCCCTTGGCGGGCTGTGGCATGCCTGTGGTGGGACGGCGCAGAGCCGAGGCTCACGGGTGAGATAGCAAAGACAGGCCGATGCACGGAGAGGAGTATATAGAATATTTGTTCGACTGTCAAGGGGGTTGGCCAAAATTTTTTTCTGAGGCTCCTGCAGGCAGGCGCACGGCTGTGAAAGGCCCGGCTGTTAGGAAAAAGAGAGGCTGTGGGCAGGGTAAGGTTCCTCGGTAGAGTTTCGCGGAAGAGCCTAAGATAGCCGTATAGTGGCTTCGCACTACCCCAGGGGGTTGTATTGCGCTTGAGGTTGTAGTACTATTTGGAATAACGGCAGGTTACCGTTTGGTAGCCTGCCGTTGTTTTTTGGGGCCGATGAAGCCGGGAAGGGAGGGCTGGTGGGCCTGCGGGCTGAGGGAGCGGTATGGATCTGAGCCGCGAGGCGCGGTCTTCGGTCTAGCTTGAACCCTCGGCGCCCGGCGCCGGCGGCGTCACGCCGTCTATCTTGGATCGGCAGATCTTGTCATGGTTGACAGAGCTTGAGTGGAGCGGCAGTCGTTGCCAGTCTAGGCAGAAGCATAGGCTTGTGCTGCTCCCGGGGGGGACCATCCCTCGGATTCCCCCAAGTGTAAGCCCCAAGGCAACAGGTTCTGTCCGCGGCGTGGTTTGACAAGATGACACCAGAGACTTAGCAGCAGGAGGCAGTTGATTGATATGTTCTTTGCCGCAGGAATGATCGGTCTCATGACGACGTTGCAGCAACCGGTATGGGGGGCTGAAGGCGGTGCAAAGGGCAGTGTGGACTTCGACCACCCGCTGGTTCCCGTAGTCCGGCGGGTTATCACCGGCGAGTCGGGCAAGCAGCCTTCGTGGAAGCTACCGATGGTGCTCAACGGGCTTCGCAAGAGGCCTATTACAGCCATCTGCACGACATACTGCGAGAAGTGCTCTGACGGCGGCGGCCGCGGAACCCGTTGGGGCACGCGTCTTCGCCGTGGGATTGTGGCGGCCGACCCCCGCTACTGGGGGCCGGGAAGCGTCATCTACATCGGGCCACCTGTTGATGAGGTACTGATCGTGGAGGATACAGGCGGTGCCGTCAAAGGAGCCAACCGCTTCGACGTCTGCGTCACGGGGCATCACGCTCTCTGCACTCGCTGGGGGAAGTTCAAGGCGACCTACGTGCCTCTTCACCGCACGCAGCCTCGACGCCGGTGGGGGAGACGTCCGGCCGGCTGGCATCCGCCCCAGTGGGACTTGACGACGGAGCTGGTGCGCTTCGCGGCCCAGCGGGTACCCAGTGTACGCTCGATCCTCATGACACTGCTGGCCGAGGCCCCAGGCGATCTACGGGCCGGCTAGAGCACAGTTGGCAGGCCACTCGCCGTTGGCGGGAGCCTCGGCGGGTCGCCCCGACACAGAAGGCTCGGCCTAGGAGCGCAACGTCCCGCTGCGTGGCACGGCTCCAGGGCCTCACGTGGGCAGTGGTCAGGCGGCACCCGCCAGGCCTTCTGGTGCTTGTGGCCACAGGGCCGACTTGCGCCTGGGTGGGCGTCGGAGTGCTGTTGTCTCCAAGCCTTGTCGGCGCTGTTGCAGGATTGGGGGGCTGCAAGTATCCTGGCAACCGTGGCGAGATACAGCGGGGAGGTGACGACCATGGCGGTAATGGAGATCAAGGTGTTCCCCTTGGGGACGCAGTCTACCAGCGTGAGTGCGTTTGTGGCCGCTGCCGTGCGCGCCGTGAAGGAGAGCGGGCTATCGTACCGCTTGACGCCAATGGGCACCGTCGTGGAGGGTAGCGTGGACGCTCTGCTGGCCTTGGCCGCGCGGGTGCACGAAACTCCCTTCGAGGCTGGCGCCGAGCGCGTGGTCACGACCATTGAGATTGACG
>JAKORR010000446.1 GCA_029777735.1 Armatimonadota bacterium
AATCGCCCGCCGGATACTCAAGCCCCACCAGGCGCCAGGCCATCACCGATAGCTTCTCGGCGTCCATGAGCAGGTTCTCCGACAGCCGATTGTGCCGCTTTATGCTCGATACCGCTGTGTAGCATCCACGCGAGTGGTACTGCAGCTCTTCAGCCACGACTGGGAAGGCTGCGGCTCTCCCGTGGATCTTGTCAAAGAAGGCGTCAGGCGTGCTGAAGATGACGCGTGGGCCTCTGGGGGCGGCGTTCACCTTGCGGATGCTGGCAATGTTCTGCAGCGTTGGCCCGCCGCCGTGATTCCCCACACCGTAGAAGGACATATGGTCCTCAAGCCCCAGTGGCGTCTGCGCGGCGGCATCGTAGATGCGTTGCTCAATATCGCCGGGATCTGTGCCATAGTGCCCGGGCATGCGGGCTGCCAGAACCCGCGTGCCGTCAGGCGCTTCCCACCAAAAGACCGTTGAGGGTAACCCCTTCTCGTGTGGCCCGGGCCGGAAGAAACAGTACCGCCGCATACCCTGGCCCAGCAGAATCTGCGGAATCTGGCCCGCGTGGCCGAAGGTGTCCACATTCCAGCCGGTGCGGGCCAGCTTGCCAAACCTACTGTAAAAATACCCCTGGCCGTATAGTCCATGGCGCACCAGGGACTCGCCGCAGGGCACGTTACAGTCAGGCTCCACCCACCAGCCGCCCACGAGGCACCACTGTCCGGCCTCAATCGCCTTCTTGATCTCTTCGAAGAGTATCGGATCCTCTTGCTCGATCCACTCGTACATGACCGCGCTACTCTGGCAGAAGATAAACCCGTCGGTGTCCTTGATGCGTTCGAGAGCCGCCCGACAGGTGTCGAGCACCTCCTGGCGGCCTTCCTCCCAGCGCCATTGCCACACAGGGTCGATATGCGCGTTGCCGACCATATGCACCGTGTAGTGTGACAGGTCGCGTCTGCCTGCGTCGTCAGGCATCATATAACCTCCTGGGGCGGCTAAAGCCCGTAGCTGTTTCGCTTTGAGGCTGAATGTACCTTCCAGGTGATACCCACAGTCCGACACGGTTCAGGCGCCGCCTGCGTGTACCTTTAGCCTTCTTTGACACCCCGCAGCAGGACAATCCAGTCCGTCGCGGAACACCAGGTAGTTGTCCTGGACGGGGAACTGGTGATCACTTTTCGTGGCGCTCCCTCGGGGCGCCGACGGAGGTCTCTGCGGATGAAACGGGCACTCATCGTATGGGGTGGCTGGCAGGGCCATGAGCCGAAGGAGTGCGTCGATATCTTCGAGCCCTTCCTGCAGAATCAGGGGTACGTGGTCCGCGTCGAGAACAGCCTGGACGTATATGCCGACATGCAGTACATGCAGTCGCTCGATCTGATCGTGCCAGTGTGGACGATGGGTGAGATTGAGCGCGAGCAGGAGCAGGGCCTGCTGGCGGCAGTGCGAAGCGGAGTGGGCATCGCTGGTTGGCACGGCGGCATGGGCGACTCCTTCCGCCAGAATACTGAGTATCAGTTTATGGTCGGCGGCCAGTGGGTGGCCCACCCAGGCGGCATTGTGGACTACATGGTAAACATCTCGAAACCCGAGGACCCTATCGTCGCCGGGCTCTCCGATTTTGGCATGCACTCTGAGCAGTACTACATGCACGTCGATCCCTCCAACGAGGTGCTGGCCACAACTACCTTCACCGGCGAGCACGTGCCCTGGATTGAGGGTTGCGTCATGCCGGTTGTGTGGAAGCGGCGCTATGGTGAGGGGCGTGTGTTCTACTGCTCGCTTGGGCATGTCGCAGCAGACTTCCAGGTAGAGGAAGCTTGCACGATCGTGCAGCGCGGCATGCTCTGGGCAAGCCGATAGCACGGAGGCAGGGGCGGCAGCGTCCGGCCCTCCAACGAGCGCATTGCAGCATCACTAGTACCGCGGGTGCGGATCTTGCCCAACCCGCGACTATAGCAACTTGCGACTGGAGTGCGTTCGCGCCCCCACGCAGGTTGATAAGATAGCCCTGCTGGGGCTCTAGCCGTAGTTGTCCTTTGCACCACTCCGTCAGGCATAATATACAGGGGTGATGAACAGGTGATACGCGTGCTGACGGTGGGTTTCGTCCTGGGTTGTGTGCTGCTGAGCCCAGCGATCGCCCAGGCTCAGCCTCCCAGAGTGGGAGATGTGGTCTTCCAAACCGACTTCGAGGAAGGCAACCCCCTAGCGGGGTGGGCGGGCGCTGGGAGAATTGAGCCCGGCTACCAGAGCGACCACTGCATCGCCTTCGAGCGCCTAGCCGACGCGACTACCACCTCCGCCACAGGCTGGATAAAGCTTCCCGTCGAGCGTCTGCGCGGATGCCTGCTTCACTTCCATGGCATGATTAAGGCCGAGAACGTGTCTGAGAAACCCAATTCGTGGAACGGGGTCAAGTTCATGGTCCCGATCACCACTCCTGGCGGAAAACTGTACCCTCAGGCGCGTATCGGCACGGGCACCTTCGACTGGCAGCAATTCGTCTTCCCAGTGCGCGTTCCCGAGGACGCCATCGATGTACAACTCTACCTTGGCCTTGAAGCCGTCAGCGGCAAGGCCTGGTTCGACAACCTGCGCGTGGTCGTCCGCAAGCTCCCCTTCGTACCCAGGCCCGCGGCGACTGGTGGCCCCGTGTACAGGGGCCACGATCTACCTCGCCTGCGCGGCGCCATGATCAGTCCAAACATCACGGAGGAAAGCCTGCGGCTCCTCGGCCAGGAGTGGAAGGCCAACCTTGTGCGCTGGCAGCTTGTGGGCTGGCGACCCCAGGGGCAGGACTTTGACCTAGTGGCCTATGACGCCTGGCTGGCTGACCAACTTGCCAAGCTGGACGCCGCGCTTCCGCTATGCGAGAAGTACGGCTTGTACGTGGTGGTGGACCTGCACAATGCTCCCGGCGGTGGGCCAGACTCTGGCAAGACTCTCTTCAGCGACCGTTCTTGTCAAAACAAGTTCATTGAGAACTGGCGCATGATGGCACGCAAGTACTGTCACTCGCGTGTGGTCTGGGGCTATGACCTGGTCAACGAGCCCCTTGAGGATGCGGTTGCCGATGGTGTGGATGACTGGCAGACCCTTGCCGAACGCACCGCAAAGGCGATTCGCGAGATCGACAGTGAGCACGCGATCATTGTCGAGGCTCCGGCGGGCGGCAATCCCTACGGCTTGACGCAGTTTAATCCCATCGACGTGCCCAAAGTGGTGTATAGCGTGCACATGTATCTCCCCCACTCCTTCACGCATCAAGGCGTACACGGCCAGTGGACCAAGAGGTATTCCTATCCCGGCGAGATAGA
>JAKORR010000447.1 GCA_029777735.1 Armatimonadota bacterium
CAGGCCGGGCTCAGCGACGCTTCCAATGGCTGTGACCGCGAACGACACCAGCATCAACACTGCGACGGCAAGGATCAGGACTCTACTCCTTGCGCCCACGTAAAAAACAAGCACTGGGATACTTCCTCCTTCGCTGGATTGCCCCTAGTACATATGCATGTTCGCCGAGTATAGAATCTGGGCTCTGGGTGACCCGGGGCTCATCACCGGACTCGATCGGCTCTCAGCGTTCGGGCTGCCCCAACCACTGGACGAGTCGAGTGCGGATGCCGGTGACGTTCCCCACGTACGTGGTGCAGCCAGGCAGGGCGCCGATGAAGCTCCGGCCGTAGTAGCGGCGGGCAGTGCGCGAGTCGAGTACCACAACTGCCCCGCGGTCGGCAGTAGTGCGAATCAAGCGCCCGAATCCCTGTTTGAGCTTGAGCACTGCGGCGGGCAGAGTGTACTCGCGAAAAGGATCGGCCCCTTCGGCGCGGAGGTGTTCGATTCTCGCTTCCACCAGCGGCACTGTGGGCACGGCGAATGGCAGCCTCGGAATGACCACGCAGGAGAGGGCTTCGCCGGGCACGTCCACTCCTTCCCAGAAGCTGTCAGTGCCGAATAGGACTGAGCGCACATCCCGGCGGAAGCTGGAGAGAAGTGTGTGGCGGGGCGCCTCGCGCTGTTTCAGCAGCCGTATCTTGTGCTGCCGGAAGAATCCCTCCATGCGGCGCGCGACGGCCTCCAGAAGCTTGTACGACGTGAAGAGCACGAACGCCCGCCCACCCGATGCCTCCAGCACCCCGCTGAGCGCTTCGGCCAGAGCGTCCTCCCAAAGCGCGGTGTCGGGGTCGGGCAGGCTGTCGCACACAGCCAGCAGCACCTGGCGCTCGAAGTCGAAAGGCGACGGCACGAGCAACTCGCTCACACGCCCCGGGTCGGCCAAATCAAGGCCGACATCGCGCTTTATGTAGCCGAAGCTGTCGCCCACAGCAAGTGTGGCTGAGGTGAAGATGACCGACTCCTGC
>JAKORR010000448.1 GCA_029777735.1 Armatimonadota bacterium
GAACAGTACGCATTGGGTGTCTGGGATGTCCAAACCCTCTACGTCGGCCATGGTACGAAGGGCATACCGCGCCTCTACCTCGACGATTTCGTCCTGCATCATGTAGCGTATCAAGTCCACTTGGTGGGTGGTTTGCTCAACAAGCTGCCCGCCAGATTGGTCCATTTTGCGCCACCATGGGGCGCTGGGCAGACCACCCCAGCGGCGTGTAGCCACCATGGCCACAGTCTTGCCCACCAAGAAGTCCCGGGCGCGCCGCGTGCTGTCGAGCAGGCGGAGCTGGTAGCCGACGCAGGAGACTACGCCAGCGTCATCGATGGCCTTGGCGATCTCGCGCCCGAGGTCCAAGTCCAACACTACAGGCTTCTCCACGAACAGGTGGAGACCCGCGCGGGCGGCCAGCAGCTCCGCGTCACTGTGCGCGAAGGGCGGTACAGAGACGTAAAGGGCGTGCATCTCCTGCTCATCCAGCATGCGGTGATAGTCTGTGTAGGCCCTGGCCTGGTACTGAGCCGCGGACTCCTGTGCCCGCGCTTCATCCAGGTCGCAGATGGCGACTAGCTCCACACCGTCGATGGCCGCCAGACGCGCCATATGTCCTCTGGCGTTCCCACCGGCGCCCACGAATCCGATCTTCACGGCACTCATTGGCCCTAGCCTCCCTATTATCAGCAGCACGTCCGTCTTAGGCCGGACGGCCCTCGTTGGTCTGCCCCATGCAGTTCAACACAAAGCAGCGGAATCCTCTTTCCAAAGGACCCTGAGAGCCGCGGCGTGGTGGCACTGGAGCATGGTCCTTCTTTCTTGACTGCGCGGCGGTCTAGACAATATAATCAAGCGGTTTCGGAGTCGTCGCAGACGCGGCGGCTGGTATGTATCATGTTGTATACTGGACTCAACTCACTGCGTAAGGGCAGAACACTCAGGTGCGTGTTGGACACACCGTGTCCTGAGGGGACTGGGGAAACCTTCGCGAGCAACGTGGAGGGAGAGATAGCCCTGGTCCCGGCTGGGCGCACGATAATGGCTCAGGGGGAAGTGAGGGTTACGGTGCGGCTGGAGTGTGCCCGCTGCCTGGCGTTCCACGACACAGAGCTGCAGATAACTGTGGAGCGTGAGTGTAGCCTGGAGCAGATAGACGACCCCGAGGCTTACTCGGAGAGTGGGGATGACCTTCCCCCGATCCCAATCCTCAGCGGGGACGAGATTGACCTGAGTGAACTGGTGCGACAACTGGTCATCATCAGCCTGCCGCCACGCAGCCTCTGCAGGCCGGATTGCAGGGGCCTATGTCCACAGTGCGGCGCTGATCTGAACGAGGGGCCCTGCAAGTGCGAGGCCGAAGAGGTAGACCCAAGGTTGGCGCCTCTGAAGGCCCTGCTGGAGGACCGCTAATACTGCTGATAGCGTGGGCTCTTTCCCTTAGGGGGTAGTAGATAATGGCTCTCCCAAAGCGAAGGCATTCGCGTGCCCGAGTGGGCAACAGGCGATCTCACTACAAGGCACGCCAGTTGGTAGTGGGCAGGTGCCCGCAGTGTAAGGCCGCCGTGATATCTCACCATGCCTGCCCCAAGTGCGGATATTACAAGGGCAGCAAGGTAGACCACACGGTCAAGGAAAAGAAAAAAGATTGAGAGATTCTGGTATATCCGAGGCTAAAACATGGTAATTGCCATTGACGCCATGGGCGGTGATTCAGCGCCCGAGGAGATTGTCAAGGGCGTGGTACAGGCGGCGCAAGAGACCGATGGGCGTCTGGCCCTGGTCGGGAACGCGGCAAGACTGGAAGCTCTTCTCACCCCTGAGGAGCAGGCACTGGTTAACATTGTGTCGGCCGAGTCTGTCGTCGGCATGGATGAGCCGCCAGCCCGCGCCCTGCGAGGTAAACGCGACAGCTCACTGGCGGTGGCAGTTGACATGGTGCGCCGTGGCGATGCCCATGCTGTAGTTTCAGCGGGCAACAGCGGTGCCTTCATGGCGATGGCGCTGACGTCCTTGGGGCGGGTCTCTGGTGTGGACCGACCAGCCATAGCGATACCAGTGCCGACGCCAGCTGGGGAGCGGATCCTGCTGGACGCCGGGGCCAACGTGGACTGCCACCCTGAGCACCTTCTGCAGTTCGCGATACTTGGGAGCGTGTACTGCGAACGTGCCCTAGCCGTGGAGAGTCCTAGGATCGGCCTGCTGAGCATAGGTACCGAGCAGAGCAAGGGCAACGAGCTCACACGGGCAGCCAATGCCCTGCTTCGTGAGGCGCCGGTGAATTATGTAGGCTACGTTGAGGGCAATGATATCTTTACCGGCAGGGCGGACGTGATCGTCTGCGACGGGTTCGTCGGCAACGTCTTACTCAAGACCGGTGAGGGGCTATCACAGGCGATCCTGGGCGGACTTCGCCAGATGGTCAGAGGCAGCTTCCTGGCGAAGGTGGGCCTTCTGCTGATGTATCCAGCCCTTCGGCATATGAAGCAGCGATACGACTACGCCTCCTACGGCGGGGCTTTGCTGTTGGGAATCAAAGGTATTTGCGTCGTGTGCCACGGGCGCAGCGACGCCCGGGCGATACGAAACGCCGTCAAGGTGGCAGAAAGAGCGGTCCAAGGACGGATAGTCGAGGCAATGGCGAACGCCTGCGAGGGTCTAGAAAGCTCGGCTTTCCAACAAGCCTAGCGCCTCGGCGCTACCCCCCCCGAGTCGTGGATTGCTTCACATTACATAACCCGTGGAGAAACCGTGATGTCGTTGCGCGGAGCAGCAATCTTGGGCGTTGGCAGCTACCTACCCGAGCACGTGCTGACCAACGCCGATTTGGAACAAATGGTAGACACCACCGACGAGTGGATCGTGAGTCACACAGGGATCCGCGAGCGACGGGTAATGACTGACGACCAGGCCACGTCAGATCTGGCCTACGAAGCTGCCACACGGGCCATCAAGGACGCGGGCCTAAGCCACGAGGAAATCGACTTCATCATTGTCTCGACCTTCACCGGCGATTACCTGCTGCCTGCTACCGCCAACCTGCTGCAGGCGCGGCTGGGATGCGGGGAGGCCAGTGGCTTCGACCTATTAAGCGGCTGCACGGGCTTTGTCCTGGGCCTCGTCACCGGGTCGTCCCTCGTTCAGTCGGGTATCTTTGATCATGTTCTGGTCGTGGCCGCTGAGTCTCTCACCCGCGTGACCAACTGGGACGACCGTTCGACCTGCGTGCTTTTCGGCGACGGTGCTGGGGCTGTGGTGCTGGGGCCGACTAAGGAGGGACACGGATTCCTGGGCGCTGAGACCATAGGCCAGGGAGAATGGGCGCACCTGCTGATGATCCCGGCGGGTGGCAGTCGCAAACCGTTAGACGAGGAGGCCCTGAGAGCCCACGAAGACAAGCTCTCCATGGCCGGACACGATGTGTATAAGCTGTCGGTGCGCGGTGTGCCCCTGGTGTGCGAACGCACCATTGCCAAGGCAGGCCTGACCGCCCACGAGGTGGAGTGGGTCATCATGCACCAGGCTAACAAGCGGATCATGGACGCAGCGGCCAAGCGCTTCGGTTGGTCGCCGGACCATGTGCCCGTGACCATAGACAAGTACGGCAATATCTCCGCAGCCTCGATGCCTGTGACCCTCGACGATGTGTACCGTCAGGGCAAGATCTTGCCCGGCGAGCACGTGCTCTTCATCGGTTTTGGGGCAGGATTTGCCCTCGGTGGGGCTCTGTTCGAGTGGACAAAGCCCGCACCCGCCCAGTGTGATGGCCACGCACTATAGCCTGGGCTTCGTAGTGCGCTCACCGGCAGTGAGCGGACGGCGTGCATCGGAGTTCGGGCGCCCGGAGGGACCAACATGGATTTTGCTCTTCCCCAGGAGAACGAAGAGATTTATGCCGAAGTAAGGCACTTTTGTGACGAAGAACTGCGCCCCAAGGCCGACGAGATTGCAGCTAAGGGTGAGTTCCCATGGGACAATGTCCGGGCCATGGCTGAGATGGACCTGTGGGGCATTCCCGTGCCCGAGGAATACGGTGGAGCGGGTCTCACCTGGCTGGACTGGGCCATCATCGGCGAGATGATCTCCAACGCTTGCACATCCACGGGGGCCATCTTCGCCGCCCACTACCTGTGTGAGTATCCTCTGCTGGCCTTCGGCACCGAGGAGCAGAAGGAAAAGTATCTGACGCCACTGGCCCGAGGTGAAAAGATCGGCGCCTTCATCCTTACCGAGCCGGGAGCCGGTTCTGATGCCGGCAGCGTCAAGACGCGAGCAGAGCGTGACGGAGAAGTGTATCGGCTCAACGGCACCAAGGTTTTCTGCAGCAACGGTGGCGAGGCGGAGGTCTTTATCGTTATTACTAACCTCGAACCCGACCGAGGCGCCCGGGGCTTGACGGCCTTCATTGTTGAAAAGGGCACGCCGGGCTTCAGGCTGGGCAAGGAAGACAAGAAAATGGCCTTCGGGGCGCTGTCGAATCCCGAGCTCATCTTTGAGGACGCCCAGGTGTCGGCGGAGAACCTGCTGTATCGCGAACGCGGCGGCTTCCGCGTGGCCATGGAGACGCTGTCGGTGGGCCGCATCGGCATGGCCGTCGGCGCTGTCGGGCTTGCCCAGGCGGCGTTAGACACAGCCGTGAAGTACGCACTCGAGCGCGAGCAATTCGGCCAGCCCATCGCGGAATTCCAGGCGATTCAGTTCATGTTGGCGGACATGGCCACCGAGATTGAGGCTGCGAGGCTTCTTGCCCATAAGGCCGCGTGGCTGAAGGACCGGGGAGAGGACTATGACAAGCTGGCCGCGATGGCGAAGGTCTACTCCTCGGAAGTCGCCAGTCGGGCCGCCTCGAAGGCGGTGCAGATTCACGGCGGATACGGGTACACGGTGGAGTACCCGGTGGAGCGATACTACCGCGAGGCCAAGCTGTTCGAGATCGTCGAGGGCACATCCGAGGTGCAGCGAATGGTCGTAGCAAACCGGGTGCTGAAGGAGTCGCGGCGGGGCAGATAAGCACAGCGCGAGAGCGTGGAGGTATGAGGAGGCGCCGAGGCAGGTGTGTCGCCTGCAGGTGTAAGTTTCTGGAATCGCTTCGGCCTTGAGGATTTCTGGAACCAAGGTGTGCATCCATGAAAGTTGTCGTTTGCGTCAAACAGGTTCCCGACGCCGACGAGGTAAGGATTGACCCGGAGCGCAAAACCCTCATTCGTGAGGGGGTTCCCCTGATACTCAACCCCTTGGATGAGCATGCACTGGAGGCAGCGCTGCGGCTCAAGGACAGCCTAGGCGTGTATGTAGTTGCCCTGTCCATGGGGCCGCCATCGGCCGAGCAGGTGCTGCGTCACGCGATAGGCATGGGCTGCGATGAGGCGGTACTACTGTGTGACCGGGCACTCGGCGGCAGTGACACTTGGAGCACGGCTCTGGCTCTGGCCTCCGCAGTGCGCAGAGTGGGCGACGTAGACCTGGTGATCTGTGGCGACCACTCCTTGGATGGTGATACGGGCCAGGTAGGGCCGGAGATGGCGGAGCTGTTGGGTATCCACCAGGCTACCTATGCTATCGGCCTCGCGGTCGAGGGAAGGTGCCTGCGAGTCCGCCGACTGCTAACGGGAGCTGTGGAGACGGTGGAGGTGCCCCTCCCGGCGTTGGTCACCGTGCTGAAGGACATTGGCAAGCCTCGACGGCCGGGCCTGCGCGGGATGAAGGCCGCCAGACAGGCCACTATTCCGTCCTGGGGACTAGCGGAGTTGGGGCTGAGGGAGGAGGAGGTAGGCTTGTATGGCTCGCCCACCAGGGTTGTGGACCTGCGCACCCCTCCCGCACGGGCAGGGACACAAAAGTTCCACTTGGATGCCGAGGATGCGGCCGCCAAGATTGCCGAGTTGCTGATTCAGGAGAGTGTGGGTTAGATGCCGCGGGTCAACGAAGCTGAGATAGATCGGTGGCGCGGCATCTGGGTGATCGGCGAGACGGAGGGGAGAGAGCTGGCAGCGGTGACACGCCAGTTGCTGGGAGCAGGGGCATATCTTGCGGAGCGATCGGGCGCGGACCTGACACTGGTGTTGTTGGGCAGCGGGGTGCGCGCGGCCGCGGCAGAGGCCGCCCGCTATGGCGCGACAAAGGCGTTTCTAGCCGACCACGAATCGCTGGCCCAGTACAGTACCGAGCGGTATGCGACGATTCTTAGCAGGCTGGTGGAGCAGCATCGGCCTGCGATCGTGCTGTGCGGAGCAACGTGCGTCGGGCGGGACCTAGTGCCTCGCGTAGCCGCACGGTTGAAGACAGGCCTGACAGCGGATACGCTGGAGCTGCAGGTGGACGACAAGGGGCGGTTTGTGCAAGTCTGCCCAGGGTACGGCGGCAGAGTGCTAGCCGACATTCACTGCCCCGAGCACCGGCCGCAGATGGCGACTGTGCGGCCCAATGCGCTGCCTACGCCGGCAGCAGGGCCGGGCAGCGAACTGGAGGTTGTGGACGTGAGCGCGGTGGCGGCCGAGGCAGTGGACCCGGTGAGTATCATCGCCCGCGAGGCTGATCCACACGCCGGACAAGTGAATCTACCGCAGGCGCAGATTATCGTCGGCGGTGGGCGCGGGCTGAAAACCCAAGAGAACTTCGAGCGCCTGTATGAGTTGGCGGAGCTGCTCGGCGGTGCCGTGGGTGCGACGCGGGCGGTAGTAGATGAGGGTTGGGCGCCGCCCTACTGCCAAGTCGGGCAGACGGGCCTGACGGTACAGCCCAAGCTATACCTGGCCTTTGGCATCTCGGGGGCGGTTCAGC
>JAKORR010000449.1 GCA_029777735.1 Armatimonadota bacterium
CCAGCGAGTTGCGGTGCGCGGCGAGGCGAAGCACAGGAGCCAGCCGCAGCGACAGCGAGTCCGAACAGGGCGACACGAGTCGCGCGCCGCAGACGCGAAGCCAGGTGATCTATCCATGGGCAGGCTGAAGCGGGGGTAAGACCCCGTGGAGGGCCGAACCCACTTAGGTTGAAAACTGAGGGGATGACCTGTGGATAGGAGTGAAAGGCTAACCAAACCTGGAGATATCTCGTTCTCCCCGAAATAGCTTTAGGGCTAGCCCCAGGCATTTACCGCTGGAGGTAGAGCACTGAATGGTCGCGGGGGCCTCACCGCCTACCAACACCAATCAAACTCCGAATGCCAGCGGTCCAGAGCCTGGGAGTCAGAATATGTGGGCTAAGCCGTGTATTCGAGAGGGAAACAGCCCAGACCGCCCGCCAAGGTCCCCAAGTCCATGCCAAGTGGCAAAGGATGTGCGTCTGCCCAGACAACCAGGATGTTGGCTCAGAAGCAGCCACCCATTCAAAGAGTGCGTAACAGCTCACTGGTCGAGTGGACATGCGCCGACAATATACGGGGCTAAGCATGGCACCGAAGCGGCGGGCTGCGCCACAGGGCGCAGCGGTAGGGGAGCATCCCGTCAGGGGCGAAGCCGGAGGACGACCTCCGGTGGACCTGCCGGGAGGGAGAATGCTGGCATGAGTAGCGAGAGCGGCGTGGGAAACGCCGCCGCCGCAAACCCAAGGTTTCCTGGGCAAGGCTAATCCTCCCAGGGTCAGTCGGGAGCTAAGGCGAGGCCGGAAGGCGTAGCCGATGCACAGCAGGCAGACATTCCTGCACCCCCGAAGGGGCGCTATTACCGATGGGGTGACGGAGAAGGGCAGCTCGGCGGGGTTCTGGACGTCCCCGTGAGGCCGCGTAGGCCGGAAGGCAGGGAAATCCGCCTTCCAGGGAGGCCGAGGCGGCTGACGAAGCCGCAAGGCGAAGCGAGTCATCCCATGCTTCCGAGAAAAGCCTCTAGGGAGCCCCGAGGGGCCCGTACCGCAGACCGACACAGGTGGGTGGGTAGAACATACCAAGGCGATCGGGAGAACCATGGTTAAGGAACTCGGCAAAATCACCCCGCAACTTCGGGAGAAGGGGTGCCGCTTCGGGTGATGGGGCATGCCCCCGGAGCCTGGAGCGGCCGCAGTGGAAAGGTCCAAGCGACTGTTTATCAAAAACACAGGACTCTGCTGAAGCCGCAAGGCGACGTATAGGGTCTGACGCCTGCCCGGTGCCGGAAGGTCACGAGGAGCTGTCAGCGCGAGCGAAGCAGCGAATCCAAGCCCCGGTAAACGGCGGCCGTAACTATAACGGTCCTAAGGTAGCGAAATTCCTTGTCGGGTAAGTTCCGACCTGCACGAAAGGCGTAACGATTTGGACACTGTCTCGACCATGGGCCCGGCGAAATTGCACTAGTCGTGAAGATGCGACTTACCCGCGGAAGGACGGAAAGACCCCGTGAACCTTTACTGCAGCTAGACATTGGCTGCCGGTTCGCCGTGTAGAGGATAGGTGGGAGACTTCGAACCAGGGGCGCCAGCCTCTGGGGAGTCGCCCTTGGAATACCACCCTCGGCGCTCTGGCATCCTAACCCCTCGCCGTGATCCGGGAGGGGGACCGTGTCTGGTGGGTAGTTTGACTGGGGCGGTCGCCTCCTAAAGAGTAACGGAGG
>JAKORR010000450.1 GCA_029777735.1 Armatimonadota bacterium
CCGCTTCGCGTTGAACAGGGTGGTCGTGGCTGGCCCCTGGTGAGTGTGGGTGCAAGAGATCATGATGTAATTGGGGGGAATGCCGGTCAGCTCGCTTGCCCGAGCGCGCAGCTTGTCCAGATCCTCCCGGACGACCATGATGACATCCAGGACGACGAGGGCGATTTGACGCTCGCCATCGTCGGCCACAAGAGCTGTGGCCTCCATCCGATCGTGGATGTCCTCGGCCAGGCGCTTGTTAAAGTAGCCCGATATCTCCACGCCCAGCGAAGGTGTAATGTCAACGCTCTCGATACCCACTCTAAGCACTGTGATGGCCTCCTTCCGGAAGGACGTAGTCCCACGTTACGGGGAACGGTCAAGGGTTCGGTAGGACGAGCGGGACACCTTCGCTGCCGGGCAGAGATAGGGGATAGGTGCCGTACTCGCGCACCGTTCGCAGCGCCAGCTCATAGCTCTCCGGCGCCACGGAGCTACTCACAGAATGATCCGACTGGAACACATAGCCGCCACCGCGTGCTGCCCGAAGCTTATAGAGCACCTCGCGTCGGATCGCCGCGGCGTCTCCCGACTCCAGGACCCGCACGTCGATATTGCCTACAAAGGCCAGCCTGCCTGCATACTGCCTTTTCAGAGCCACCACATCCAGGCCTGCCTTAGCCTCTACCGGATTGAAGCCGTCAACGCCTATCTCGGCGAAATCGTCCAGGATCGGACATGCATTACCACAGCCGTGGTAGATGACCATGAGGCCAGAGTTATGTGCAAGCTTGACTAAGGATTCAACCCAAGGCTTGAACATCTCCCGCCAGATCGCGGGGCTGAACAGCATGGCATTGCGATAGGCCACGTCCCCCCAAAGATACATCCCGCAAAGCCGTCCCCGGCCCGCCTCAATCTCGGCCTTGGCCAGCTCTACCAAGAAGGCGCCGATACGCTCGACGAAAGCCTCAAGCTGCTCACGCTCCGCCAGCATCCACATAAGGGCGTTTGCGCTGCCGATGCACCGCCACAGGTACTCGAAGGGCTCGCAAACCGAGCCAAAGACTGCCAAGTCGCCTGCGTAGGCATCCACTCGCTCGCTCCAAGCAGGCAGGTCTCGGTTGAGGGCATCACCCACGCCATTGATCTGATCGTCCCCGCCCTGGAAGAAACGTCTCGGGTCATCGGGCGCGTCGAACACGAAGCTTACCATGTCGGCCGGGCTCTTCACGGCGAAGGCCTCGTACATGGGCATGGGGTCCTCACCCCGGCGCCGAATCGTGGCGCCAAAACCCGTGCGCACGACGATGTCCTCTCCCTGTTGCTCCAACACCTCGAAGAGTTGGATGCGAGGATCCATGTTCGGGTTAACGACCGTGTAGTCTAAGTCGAACTGCCGATATGGGTCGAAGTCGTCGCCCCATTTCTCTTGGCACCGCTTCAGGAATCCCGTCCAAAAGAACTCACCGACCGGCACGCGATCGGGCTCACGGTGTGACAGGGCCGTCCGAAGACGGTTGATCTTAGCCACAGCGTTGTTCATAGCACACCTCCTGCACCCACTTGGACACGATCAAACAGCCACAGGAACCCGGCCAGCGCCCCGATCACTCCAGCTTCTCAAGCACCATATCGTCTATCCACATCGTTGCTAGCGGCACCGTTGAGTCTTACTTCGACGGCCAGAGAGCAAAGCCTCTTGGGTACAGTTATATCCGTGTTCGCCTGTCGCCAGTCGAGGTGTCCGTCAGTCGCTCGCACGACTGGTACAGCGTCTTGGCGGCGCCCGCCGCGAAGCGCAGTGTGCTCACCTTCCAGGCTATATCGCCGACTACAATGCCCTCGCCTCGTCCCAATCCCGCCACCCGGTCGCCTAGCAAAGTTGCCTACTGGCAGGGGCTAGTGCAGCAGCGGGTACTCGCCCGTAGCGTTGCCCACCTCGGCCGCAGCAGCGCACCATCGTGGACCAACGTCGCCAAGGTCCTGGGTGGCTCCCGGCGGCATCAGCACCTGCACATTGAAGCCCTGAGCGACGCGCGAGGCAGCGATCCCCGTCCTGGGCCTGGTCCGGCCTCGGGCCTCTCACCGAAACGCCGCCGCGTCGTAGCCCTTGAGGCCTATCCGCTCCACAGGTATCGGCTGGAATCCCAGTCTGAGTGCGGGTGAGTCGGGCCTTAGACGGTAGTCGTCATGCTCGGCGTCCACGAACAGAGGGTCCCCGATGACCGAGTGCGTATCGAAGCCTGCTGCCGTCCACTTGGCCCATGGTCCTTCTGGCGTGATCCCCTTGTCGGTCGAGGCCAGATCTCCTCCGGTCCAGTGCACTACGTTATAATCACACTCGGCGAGGACCTCGCGATTCCAGCCGCTGGACCGGCAGTACGCAGCGTCGGCATTGTCGTAGGCCACCACGTTGCGACGGAAGACGTTGCGACGCATCTCCTGTGCGCCGTTGTACTCGAACTGGTAAAGCTGGCCGTCCACGAACACGTTGTTCTCAACCACGTTGTCGAAGCCCAGGTGGTTGTGATAGCTACCGCGCACAGTCCGCGCCACTATATTGCCCACAATCGTTGTCCCACTGCTGTAGTCATCCAGATAAATGCCCCAGGTGAAGTAAGGTGTAATGATACCGCCCTCATCCGTGTGCTTCATTCCCACTACGTCAAGGATGAGATTGTAGCGGATGATGTTGCCGCTAAGCTGACGGTCGCGGCCGAGGGTTTCGATCGCTCCCGTGTCGTTGGTCTCCAGGTTGCTGCGCAGGATTTCATTGTACTCTGCGACATTGTTGTGCGAGTATCCTGTCGGCCCATAGGACTTGAACGAGATACCGTAGCGTGGGACGTCGGTGATTGTGTTAAACGCCACGCGGTGTCCGCTCCCCGTGGTCACGTACACTCCTGCGCAGTGCTTGTAGACCCGGCCGATGTGGTGAATATGGCAGCCTGCGACCACGCAGTTAGTTGGCTGGGTGGTTGTGTCACCTGATATCAGGACACCACCGCCGCCGAGCTCGAACATCCGGCAGCCGAGCACTTTGCAGGCCGTGGCCCCGTTGACTAGGTGTACCCCGTAGCCTCCCAGCAACGAGAAGGTGCAATCCTCCACCACGCAGCCGCGTGCGTGATCCAGCCACACTGCGCCCTCTGGCTGCGTGTAGAAGGACTCGATGGCCAGGGAGTAGGTTGTGTCGTGGAAGGTTAGGCCCCGGAGGTGGATGTGCTCGACCCACGTGTCTGTCTCCCTGTCCCCACGCAGGTGGACCACCCGGTCGTGGATTGGTGCTACCATACCGCGTTCCTGGAAGTCTTCGTGAGCGGGCAGATACAGCACTTCGCCGGCCTTGTCGTCCACGTAGAACTCTCCTGGCTGATCCAGCGCATCGCGCACGTTCTGCAGGTAGTAGCGGTTGCCCAGGCGAATGTCGGCGCCACTGCGGGTGTTGGCGAGAAACAGCAGCCCCTTGTCACGATCGATGCCTGTGACACCCATGGGGCCCCCCACCCAGCCCCAGGCCGGGAAGATGAAAACCTGGGCGTTGTCCAAGTTCCAGTCCTCCGGGATGTCACCCGCCGCGAAGGGCAACTGGTCGGGCTTGCTGAGGTAGCTAACAGAGACGGTCATCTCCTTGCCCTGTGCGCGGGAGTAAGCCTCGGCGTGAACGACGAGCAGGTGATGCCCCTGAGCTACGGCTGGCAGGTCGGTCGTCACGGGTGTCCAGTCGGGATCGGTGCACAGAGCAAAGGCGTCGAAGTTGATACCGCCGCCCTTGCGATTGACCCAGCGTAGCGTGTGCTTGCCCGCGGGCAAGGACAGCACCGCGCAGCGCGACCACTTGAACTGGTTCCAGCCGCCCGTGTCCGGCAGGTTGTCGAGCACTACATCCTCGCCGCCATCTACCTGAAAGACGGTCTGTCCGGCCATGTCGGTGCGACCGAAGGGCTGATTCTGCGCGCCGTAGTACAGCCAGAGCTGGTATTGGCCCGCAGCAGGCACTTCTACGTGCCACTCGATCCAGTCACCTGGCGTGTGGATGTTGCCCACCGCGCCGCCCCAAGTCCCAGCCCCTAGGTCTCTCGCCTTGGCGAAGAGCCATCCTCCGGTGTAGGGCTCGTCAGGCACAGCGTTGGGGTGCCGGGCGAGTGTCTGGGCCTCTTCGCCGCAGCGAAGCTGGCGAAGGGGTCCTAGGCCCCAGTCGGCCTGGATCTTGGTAGCCCAAACGCCCTTCTCTCGCTTGTGCCAGTCTGTCAAAGGCCGCCCGCCGCTGACTATTACCTTTTCGCCCGGGTAGGCCATGTAGGTCACCGGATGCTCGGCGGTACCGGAGTCCTCGGGGCCGAGCACCAGTGGCTCAGACAGGTAGTAGGTCCCGGCACGCAAGACGACCTTGCGGTCTCGGCTAGGTTCAGCGGCTCGCACCGCCTGCTGCGCCCGAGCCAGGCTCTGGAAAGGACCGTCGCTGCGGTCCCGATTCGCCGCGGGTAAGGTCCCGCTCCAGTTGTCATCACCGTTGAGGGCGACGAAGAACACGCCTGGCGCTGGCTCCATCGCTGATGCGCCCAACGTGCGGGGCGTCGCCAATAGCGCACAGACAATCACCAGACTGGTTATCAACGTCGGGGTCCAGGCTGCGCTGGAGATCATTAGGGTACCTCCTGGCAAGAGATTGTTCCGTTTTCCAGACCTGCACTGGGGGAAGGTTTCGGACGGCGGACGCCCAATCCTGCCCCCGGCTAGTGAGAAGAGCTCAGATGGCGTAGGACGCACCTCAGCCTTAATGCGGTGGAGGATATATGTTGGCATGGTCGCGTGGTCACCGTGCCAGAGGAGCGAAACAGGATGAAGGCGTGCTTTACGAACGACGACGCCGGCAGCGTGCCCAATGTCAAGAGCGTGGAGCATTTTCTGACCGTGGTGGAGTGGCTCGATCGCCTTGGCATCAAGGGTACCTTCTTCTGGGTTCCTAAACCCGGCGCCTTTGAACGAGCGCATGAGGTGTGGGACGAAGCGGTCCGAGAAGTCCGCGACCGCGGCCATGACTTCCAGCTCCATGGCCTTACCCACGCCAGCTGTCTTGAGTTCGGTGTGCCTCAGCCCAGCACGCGGCGTGCGAATCCTTCTCCCTTCGAGGAGTACGAGTCCGATCCTGAGCGCTGGGAGCGCGAGCACACCGTTGAGCGTTTGCTGGACAAGATCCGTGAGGGCTGCGCCATCTACCAGCGTGTCTTTGACGATACGCCAACGGTGTTCCGGGCGCCTTGCTTCGGCGTGTGCTCGGCCATGTACGAGGCTCTCGCACAGGCAGGCATCACTGCCTCTTCCAGCCGTGGTATAAACCCGACCGCCACGGCCTACACGATCCTGGGCGACCCCTCACTACGCCGCTGGGCGCCAGATTTTCCCTGCAAGCCTTGGGTGGAGCCGCCGGGCGTCACCGAGTATCCCTGTACCGAGGACCTGCTTATCAGGGGCGTGCCCAACGATGCGTACGAGGATCGTCTCGATTTGCTCGTCTCCGAGCTGGGCCACGTACTTGACGAACTGGGCGACGACGGCCTGCTGGTATTCGGCAGCCACTATCACTCGATGATGAGCACCTGGGATCGGACTCGGCCGCTCCTGGAAGAGGTCTTCGAGTTCCTGGCCGACCGCGGCGTGACGCAGTGGGTGACCTTCAGGCAGCACATCGAGCAGAGGCTCTAGGCTCTCACTCTGGCCGTCGGCCGTGCCTTGCCTCCAGTGAGCTCCCACAGCCGTCTGCCTCACTCGCCCAGCCTCGGCACTCCCGCCCGATCAACGAATCAGGTGTTTGACCGGTGACCTAGCCCCCTGAAATCAGACCGGGTGAAGTGAGAGGATCCGAGTAGAATAGGGTTTTGAAGGAGGGTCCTCTCATGAAGAGCAGGCGGTACAGCGAGGAGTAGATTGTGTGCATTCTGGGGGAGATCGGCAGTGGCAGGTCGGTGGCGGAGACGGCGCGGCAGTACGGGGTGGCGGAGGCTACCATCTACCGGTGGAGGGAGAAGTTCGGCGGGATGGAGGTGTCGGAGGTAAGACGGCTGAGGGAGCTAGAGGCGGAGAATGCCCGCTTGCGGCGGATCGTGGCGCAGCAGGCGATGGACCTAGATGCGCTAAAAGAGCTGTTGCGGGGAAAATGGTAAGCCCTGGGCGCAAGAGGGCGGCGGTGAGGCACTTGCAGGC
>JAKORR010000451.1 GCA_029777735.1 Armatimonadota bacterium
ACCTACTACCAGCCAAGACCAGCCGTCGCAGCTTGACAGACACCATAGGGACACCCCCCGCCCCCGAGCACCCGGAAGGGCAAACTTGCCCGAGGAGAATCGTAGCCACGGTCGTCTAGGGTCCGTCAAGTGAACGGGCTCACAGCAGATGAGCCCTCATGGTGTGCGCCAAGCCGCCCCGAACGCCCCCCGTCGCGTGGGCCACAGACACAGACAGAGCCCTCGTATTCGCACCAGGAGCGACCACTTCCAGAGTGGTGGGTTCGCTTGGCTGCGTGCGCGTGTCCTGCAACTGGCCGACTGGCCCCGACCAGGCCCCTCCTAAGTACATCAAGGCTAGAGTGACCGGAGGAGGAATCATGGCGGACAACACGGCACGCGCTCGGACGCAACTGGAAGGTCACCGGAAAGCTGTCAGAGAGCACACCCGCAAGCATCGCGACTACCCCACACAGCAAGATAAGGACTTCGCGTGGAAGACAATCCAGAACGCGCAGTCACACATTTCGAAGATCAAGTCCGAGCATCCGAGCCTGAACTCGAGTGAGAGCGAGGATACCTGGAAGCCGGGGGATCGGACGCTGTAGGAGCGCCCGCCCCACGTGCGATCCGTGGTGTGAGTTGGGCTCAGGCCGTTGGTGAAGTAGCCCTCAAACGCGCCACGCCACTCCCGACGATTCCCGGTACCCAGATCATCGAGCCGCCATGGACATGGCTGCTCGATGTGACGGCGGCAAGGAGCAGCTCCTGGGTCAGTGGGGCCTCGCGGACATGCCTACTGCACCCTCAGAGCCGCGCGGTGTCCTCGACGTCCAGGTCGAGATCGTCGAGATGCTGAACACACTGATGCCGCACAACGGAATGGGCTTTGGTGTGGCGGAGGGTGGCGGCGCGACCTGGCCAGGGTTGGTGCTTCTCGTCGCAGGCGCGGCGTTGGTCGTGGGTGCGGTCGAGGTAGCCGGGGAGTGCGTAGCGGTGCCATTCCTCCAGCGGGATCGGATCGGTGGCCTCCCCGGCCTGGTACCGCAGCGCGGCGAGGGTGGAGAGTTCCCGGACCAGCCCAGGATGCTCAGGCCAGC
>JAKORR010000452.1 GCA_029777735.1 Armatimonadota bacterium
CGGCTTATACCTGGCAATGACGCGGGGGCTGATGATTCTGTTGCTGGGCTTGTTCGGAGTGGTCACCCTCTTCTTCTACACAGCGCCTCCGCTGAGCTTGGGCTATCGTGGCCTGGGCGAGATCTTCATTTTTCTAGACTTCGGCGTCTTACCCATGCTCGGGACGGAGTACGTGCTAACACAACAGTTCACAGTGCGAATGCTGGTATTGTCACTGCCGGTAGGATTGATGATCGCCGCCTTGCTATGGGTCAACCAGTTTCCGGATGCGGATGCGGACGCGATGGTGGGCAAGCGGCACCTGGTGGTGATCCTGGGACGTCCTGGGGCGGCGCGAGCTCTCTGCTGGATGTACGGCGTGGCCTTCACCCTGGTGGCGGTGCTCGTGAGCGTGCTCTGGCTGCCCTGGTACGCGCTGGTTGCCCTGGTTGCCGCCTTGCCAGCGGGCGTCGCCATGCAGAGACTGACCGATAGGCCGGAGGACCCGGCGGCTTGGAAGGAAGCCTGCCCAGCGGGGGTCATTGCGCACTTCCTCTTTGGCCTACTGCTTTTCCTGGCGCTGATGGTCGGCCCTCCGATGCCTGCCGTGGCCTAGGCCGACACGCGAAGGCGCTTGACAAGGACGGCGCGACGCGGCACGATTAGAACAGAAGGCGGGCTGGTGCGTCGGGCGGTGAAGGCGACGCCCGGGGGCCTGTTGTCAGAGGCTCTTGTCCCTGTGGAGCTTAGGCCCGGCGCACAGGGCTCGGCAGAACTGACACGCACAGCACAAGGACGAAGAACGCGATGCGGAAAAGCGTGCGGACACCGAAAGCTGGCCTGTCCCCAGGGGTCTTGGTTTTGGGTCTGGCGGTTGTGTTTTACTTCCTCTCGGGTCCTGGAGCGGGAGAAACCCTCACTCACGTCGCCGAGAAGGTGCGGGAGGTCGTCCAGCTTTACAGGGAGTATCAGCGACTGGTGTTGCAGAACGCCGAGCTGGAGCAACTAACAGCCTTCTGCCAAACGCCTGAGGGCAAGGAGCTGCTCCTAAGGGGCCGCTTCAACATGGTCAGGCGCGGCGAGTACGTCGTGCATGTAAAGGAAGTGGCGCCAGAGCCCGAGAAGAAGAAGTGCGGGCTGCGGGCGATCATCGACGGACTGCGTGCCAAGGCTAACGAGAACCTGTCGGCCCTCGCTATGATCCATAAGATGCTGATCCTGACGCGCACCCGCAACTGGCCTCCTGTGGGCTGCTGAGAGGGGCGCGCAGGAGGGAGGCCGGCGGTGGGCGTCAGGGTGGGAGGAGCGACGCTCCGCCGGGCTCCTTGTTGGGGACTGTGCCGTCCTCCAGGCCCAGAAGTCCCCTAGTCTAGCTCCTGGGCAAGCAGGACGTTGCGGGTCTCCAGGTGCAGAAGGCCCGAATAGTGGTAAACCCACGCTATTTCCTCGCCGTCGCGTAGGATTGGCGTGGGCTGCTCGATGACGCAGTCGGCCCAGTCCCACGTGTTGAAGGCGATAAAGGCGAGCCGACAGGTCTGGGCCCAGCGCTCGGGTGGCTGAGAAAGGTCAGGCAGCATCAGCGGTCCGGTATCTACCTGCCAAAGACCCTCCGCAGCGCGCAGGTTCATGGTCTTAACCGGGTATTCCAGCACGGCCTCGTGGCCCGTGGCGGCATCGCGAATCAGCGTCTGGGCCAGCACTGGCAGGCCCGCCCGATGAGCCTCGTCAATATCCGCGGCGTTCGCCAGAGGCCGAACGGTCGCCTCACGCAGGCAAGGCACCATGCCCCCCCAGACCGGGTGACCCTTCATCTCGCGCACTTCCCGGTACTGGAACCGCGGGTCAGTCTCTCCGCTATCGTCCCACCGGCCGACGCTCAGGGCGTGATGACGATAGCCCTCGCCACACCAGGCGTGGCGCCTGAAGACGATCAGTGTGTCCTCGCTGAAGATCGGCAGAAAATCGTAGTTGGGGTCCATGAACAGGTCGCGGGGCGCGAAGGTGTGTTCGCTCTTGCAGGAGCCGCACTGGTAGTACTCAACGCTGTGCCTACCGGCGCCGTCGGTGATTCTGCAGCGGGATTCGACCCAGAAGCGCGGAGCGTTTTCGGGGCCGAGGGTGCAGACGAAGGATCGTCCGTAATCGAGACATGGCCGAACCAAGGGTTCAGGACCGGCCTGCGTGTTCATCTCGTCACCGGCCTTCTGGCTGACGCGAGGCCCAGGCGCCCACGCCGCCCTAGGGTTGCTAGCATAGCCCCTTCGCCGTAAGCCCCCAGAGACCTTCTCGGCCGAAGCTGGAGCCGGGCACGGCCTTGATGAAGAGCCCACAAACCCTTAGCATAGTGGCAGTTGCAGGTCGGGCCCGATCGCTCGCCTGGGCGGTGCCTTCTGGAAGCGACGCGCCGGCTCCCACCTGCCAACTCGCGCCGCAGGCGAGGTGATCTATCGTGAATCTACAGAAAATATTGCAGTACGCGCGGGACATCCCCCCGCTGGTTGAGGGTATTCCGCCCTGGCGTGTTGATCCTGCCATCGATGATCTCTTTGAGCACGAGGAGTGGGAGCTGATCAGCGTACTCTTGCTGACCGTGGCCGACCCCACAGCGAGGCAGATGGTCGACCGCCTACTGAAGATAAAGGTCTACGACCCCTTGGTCCTGACGGCCTGCCTACGGCGTCACGTGCGTAGCCAGCCCTATGTGGTTCAGACTGGGCGAGGAGTGTCCGCCCGTATCTTCCGGGACATCGATGCTGAGGAGGAGGACGCCCGCGGCGTGCCCGAGCACATCCTGGAAGATATCCAAGACATGGCTGAAGCCTCCGAGCGAACCCGCGAGGCCCAGATACTCCGCAGCGAGAGCCTCGACCGCGGCCCAATGCGCGAGTTCATCATCAACCGGCTGGCCGAACGCTTGGCGACAGAACCGCCCGCGCTTGAGGCCTTGCTGGTGGTAGCGAAGGCCGCAGCCTGGGAGGAGACGCGCCGCATTGCGGCGATGAAGATTGCCAACCACCAGCTATCCGTACAGCGGCTTGCGCAGGCGGGACGCACCGCCGACCTTATCGCCCTGGCCGCAGCCAGTCAACTGAGCGCCGTGGCCAACAACTTCGCGGCCGTCCTCTCGGAGAACCTAGACGAGTTGAAGCAGCGCGGCGATCGCGAGGCCCTGGCCTTCATCGCCGAGAACCATGAGAACCAGGCGGTGCGTGAGGCCGCGCGAGCCGCTCTGGGGTCTGACGAGTAGACAAGGGCAGGCCCCTGCGCCGGATTCCTTCGGCCACGGCGACAACGCCACGCGAAACTGGCCGAGGATATGCTGAGGGGGGGTACGGCAAGACAGCGCAGCGAGCTATTGGGACCCCATGGGGCTCTACCCTAAGGCGGCAGGGGGGAGTGCTAACAAACTGGGTGCCGCCGGCCTTTCGGCCCCCGGACAGCGGTCAGGGTGTTCCGGGCCTAGCAAGTTCGCTTTCGAGGGCAAAGGAGGGTCAAGACCCCCGCCTGACAGTGCGCTAGTCAAAACGAGCGGCACCCAATCTCTCGCGCATTTTTCTTCGGGCTACTTCTATGCTCTCTTCGCGAGTCCTTCCCCACCCTTCCACTGTTATTCCTGTTTTCGTGTCGGTCACCGTGGTTCTATAAGCATCGTGGCCTATCAAAGCGCAGCTCTAGCCCACCATCGCAGCAGGGCGCCACGGTGCGCTGAGGCCGCTGAGGCCGGAGGGCTAGTGGTTGTTGCCGTTAGGCTGGATTACGCCCTCGTCGATGAACTTGATCTGCCGGACCTTCGGCAAGATCCTGACGGTGATCTCCGCGCGCGCTCCGGGCTCCAGAGTCAGGTCCTGCTCCGGCGTCTCCAGATAGTGATACGCGGGCAGGTTATGGTCGTAGACCTTCAGGTGCCAGGATCCGGGGCGGATGCTGTCAAAGAGGAACTCGCCCTTCTGATCGGTGATCCGGCGCAGGATTTCCTGCCCGTTGGCCAGCTCCACCAGCACATTCGCCAGTCCCGTCGGCTCGCGCCGCCCCTTGTTGGTCCCTGGCTCGCCTATCACCACAGCGCCGTTGCCATTGCCGTTGGCCCCGTTGCCATTGCCGTTTCCGCCGTTGCCGTTGTTGCCGTTCCCGTTGCCGTTGGCCGGCATGACCAGCACCTTCCCCGACAGCTGCGCGGCGCGGACCACGCCCAGATCAACCTCGGTGCTTTCCCCGCCGACAACCTCCACGGTCAGGGGCATCTTCTGCTCCGTTGTCCGCTCCAGGCCGATTGAGGTGCGGTCCACGGAGATCTGGTAGGTCCCCGGCACTGCCGACGGGAAGATGAACTCACCCTTGGCGTTGGTGACGGCGGTGGCGCCGTTAGTGCGCAGGATCACACCGGGAAGGCCCGGCTGCCCGGGCGCTTCTGCGTCATAGACGCGGCCCCGTATGCTCCCCACATTCTTCTTCTTGGCCACCGGCAGGCCCAGGGGAATCGTGTAGGCAAGC
>JAKORR010000453.1 GCA_029777735.1 Armatimonadota bacterium
ATCAACCACGCCACGATCTTCACCGGGAATGGCATCCCTGCGCCCGTTGTGTATCGGGTGCTCGGGTTCCTGCAGAGCGCTGGCGGATACGGAATGGCCCAGGCCCTCGGCCAGTTGGCTCGTGGGCTGGAACGGTCCCTGTCCACCTACGACGTCTGTGAGGACGACGGCCGCGACCCGGTCGACTCTGTCGCGCACGCCGTCAATGCCCTGTCTGATGCGGCGGACCTGCTGCAGCGGGTGGGCCCGTTGCTCGACAGCGCCCAGGCGGCTATCTCTCGCCAGGGATACCGCACTCAGGGAGACGGCGTCGGATAGCTTGCTCAGGCTGGCGTCCTTCGGGTGCTCGCCTGGCTCGCTCCTCTTCGATACGTTCCTTCTCAAGCTGCTGGTATCGCTCGAACTGGGGAGTCCAGGTGCCCCGGTCGATCAGGTCGCGTTCTCGTCCTATCCAGGCCCAGGCGTCACCGCTGGTGTCGAACGTAGACAGCGCTGTGAAACGCGTGCCCTCAGCTACGCCCCAGACGCCTCCGTGGACGTAGGACGCCTGATAGCGGCCGGACCGGATCTGGCGGACCTTGCCCCAGTTTCGTCTGCTCGCCACCACCTGGTACTACCGCCTCTCGCGCATCTCGTATCCTCGACCGCGCTCAGGGACTTCACTCCGTGCCCCGAAAGTGCCCCGAGATTCCCTCCGCATACCTATGAACAGCTAGGCTCTCACCCGCAAGATACTGAACAAAATACCTAGTCAAGAGCAAGTTTACGCCGCTGACTAGGTGCTCGCAAGCGGTGGGCCCTCGAGTTCGAATCTCGTATCCTCCGCCACCGCGATTCCCGCTCTGACTAGGGCGGGAATCGGTATTTGAGGGGTCCGTCGCCAAGGCCGCTCCGCGTTTGTGCGCTAAATGTGCGCTATCTTTCAGGCGCGGCCCTGGCAGTGGAGCACGGAGTGCGGAACCGCCTGTCTAGAAGCGCGGAAGGCTCAGTAGGTTGTTGGTCCAGTTCCCGTCCGCGTACGTGCGCAGGTATGGCGGTGTCGCTCGGACGACTC
>JAKORR010000044.1 GCA_029777735.1 Armatimonadota bacterium
AGGCCAGGCCAATGGCGCCCCTTCTAGCTCTCCGTCTCGGCTGCGGCTCCCTGCTTGCGTGAGGCCGCCAGCATCTTAAGAAGCTTAGGCGTGGCCTCCGCCGCCACATAGAGGCCCAGGCCAGCTAGCGCCACCGAGAGCGCAGCTAGACCCCAGTTGGGACTCTTGGCCGCCGCGAAGCCATAGGCTTGGTATAACAACGCCGCAACGGTAGTGACAAGCATGAAGGCCCCCGGGATCACGGCATACAGCGAGGGCCGACGCACACCCAGTAGATAGAGCGAAACAACCACCAGCGTCAGCGCCGCGATAAGCTGGTTTGCTGCGCCGAACACCGGCCAGAGAGTGTCCGCACCGCCGCTCAGGCCCAGGACTGTAGCACCACCGACGGTGATGAGAGTCGAGACCCAACGATCCTTGAGCCACGGGAACCGCCCACCCACAGTCTCGCTGAGGATGAGCCGCGCCAATCGGGTGCTAGCGTCCAAGGTGTCCAGCAACGTGGCGTTGAGAGCCATCCCGGCGAACATCAGCGCTACGGAGAACCCGATGAAGGGGAGCCCCGTAGAGACGACGTTTGCAAAGGACCGGGCGAAGGCCACCGAAGGCCAGTCCGCGCCTTCGGCCTTCACGATCTCTGGAAGAACCAAGGAAACGCCGTCGACGGCGTGTTGGCCGACCCAGTATAGCCCAGCGGCACCCAGCAGCGTGACTTGCACGGCCAGCGCCGCCTCCACGATCATGCTGCCGTAGCCTATAGGCAAACCGTGGCGCTCCGACGGAAGCTGCTTGACCGTGGTGCCACTAGCCACCAGGCCGTGGAAGCCCGAGCAGGCGCCGCAGGCCACCAGGATGAACAACATCGGCCACAACGGACCCTTGGCGGACTGGAAACCCACCAGCGGCGGGGCATTCTCAGGCCCGATAGGCATCAGGGCCACAAACAGCGCGATGAAGGCCAGCAACAGCCCGCCAAAGGTAAAGGCCGAGCTGAGGTAGTCGCGCGGCTGGAGCAGCAGCCACACCGGCAGTACCGCCGCCGCCAAGCAGTAGAGCATGACCAACCCGAACCAAGCCGTCTTCTGGGCGGCCGCGTCGCCCACAAAGGAAAGCGACAGCGGCTGCTTGTAGCCAAGAACTAGACTGCCACCCAGCAAAGCTAGGCCCAGTATCGTGGCCCACAACAGCCCCCAGCCCCGCCGGTAGACCACGTAACCGATGACCAGCGCCACGGGGCAGAGCAGCAGGTTGGGCCACACGACCTCAGGCACCGAGACCAGAGTCTTCGCCGCTAGCGAGGCGAATACGGCGATGATCAGCAGCATTGCGAGCCATACGAAGATCGAGAAGGCAAAACCCGCCCGCTTACTGAGCACTTCGGTCGAAACCTGCGCGATGGAGCAGCCCCGCTTACGGACCGAGCACATCAGCGCCAGGTAGTCGTGCACGGCGCCGATGAAGATCGAACCGATGACGATCCAGATGAGGCCCGCAACCCATCCGAAGAGAACCATGGCCAGAAGAGGACCAATGATCGGCCCGGCGCCAGATATGGCCGTGAAGTGGTGACCGAAGAGCATGGCCGGGCGCGCGGGCTCAAAGTCAACGCCGTCGCGCTGCGCCACAGCCGGCACGCAGGCCTTCTCATCTGGCCTGACCACGCGGCGCTCGATGAGCCCGCCATAGAACCGATAGCCTAGGTACAGCACAACCAAGAGCACTGCGGCAAGGAAGGTTGAGTTCATAGTCTCATCCGTCCCTGAGTAGGTTGATTGCGCATGATAGCACAAGGCCCCTCGACAGGCCGTTGGAAAGGGCTGGAGGGACGACCGGAACCTGCTCCGGGCGCGGCTGCCAACACGCAAGGGACCGCCAACCCGCAGCGTGACGAGACCTCCCGGGGCCTACGTTTGAAGGCCGAAACCGGGAGGTCCACGGTACTGCTCTATTCTGACTGCCTCGGCCCCCGAACCGTCGTCGGTCGGGAAACCGGTGAATTGCCCTCAGGGCGCCAACACCCTAAGCGTCACCACACAGCCTCAACAACTGCTCCCACTTGTAGTCCACCCACTCTTGAATCCGCCTGCGGATCTCCTCGGCCTTCTCCCCGCGGAAAAGGTGGCGGAAGCGGCCCTGGGGCTCAAGGTAGACCTCAATCGGCAGCTTCTCCTTGGGCCTGTACAGCAGCTTCCACTCTCCGTGGTCGACCTCGTACATCGGCCACAGGCACGTGTCGGCAGCGAGCTTGGCCAACTCAGGCGTCTTGCTCGCATCGCAAATCCAGCCCAGTGGGCAGGGCGACAGAACGTTGAGGAAGGCGGGACCCTCGTAGTCGAAGGCCTTCTCGGCCGCGTTAACCAGATGCCGCCAGTGCGGTGGACTGGCAGGGGCGACCTGGGCCACATAGGGAATGTCATGCGCCGCCATCACCATCGTGAGGTCCTTGCGGTGCACGGACTTGCCCGGTATGACGCGGCCGGCCGGACTTGTCGTCGTATTAGCGCCGTAGAGCGTTGCCGATGACCGCTGCACGCCAGTGTTCATGTAAGCCTCGTTATTGAGACACACATAGACACAATCGTGCCAGCGCTCGGCCATGCCCGACAGCGACTGCAAGCCTATGTCGTAGGTCCCGCCGTCGCCACCGAAAGCCACCAAGGCGTACCGCTGCACCGGGTCGATTTTGCCCTGCTTGCGCCACTGCTGGTACATGGCTTCGACGCCGGAAATGGTCGCGCCAGCGTTCTCGAAGGCCAAGTGTATCCAGGGGATGTTCCAGGCTGTGTAGGGGAAAATGGTCGACGAGACCTCGAGACAGCCGGTGGCGTTGGCCGCGATGACCGGCCTGTCACCAGCGGCCATGAGAACCTGCCGCACGATCATCGGCTCGGCACAGCCGGGGCAGAGGCGATGTCCAGCTGTGAGACGATCCGGGGAATGGCTTAGCTGCTTGATGTTCTTTGCCATCAGTTGCAGCCTCCTTATTCGCGAACCCCGAGCCAGCGGGTGAGTTGTTCGGGATGGCCGGAGGCCGCCACTGGCGCGAGTTCGTTGTAGACCTGGTGAATCTCTTCGGGAAGAACCATGCGGCCCCCCAGACCATAGATGTAGTCCACGACCGGCACCTGCTTGCCGCCGGCGTAGAGGGCCGCCGCCACCTCCGGGTAAAGCGTACCAAACCCGCTACCGAACCCAGCCGCCCTGTCCATCACAGCCAAGGCGCGGGCCGAGCCCAGCGCGTCTGCTATTTCCTCAGCGGGGAAGGGCCGGAAGCTACGGATCTTCAACAGACCCACCCTCTCGCCCCCTTCACGCCGCTGCTCCACTATGTCCTTCACGATGCCTGCGGTGGATCCCAGCGCCACGATGACCAGCTCGGCGTCGTCAAGGAAGTAGGGTTCGAGCAGTCCATAGGAGCGTCCAAAGCGTTCGCCGAAGGCCTTACCCACCTCGATGACTGCCTGCTTTGCCGGCCTATAGGCTTCCCACTGGGAACGCTTGTGCTCGTGGTAGAAGTCGTACAGGTCGAGCGGACCGATGGTGTAGGGGTTCTGGACGTCAAGCAGCGGGCGAACCGGTTTGTAAGGTCCCACGAATTCCCTAACCGCCTCGTCTTCCTCCACTTCGAGCAGCTCGTAGCTGTGGCTTACCAGGAACCCGTCGTAGCAGTTCATGACTGGCAGCCGAACGTCCTCGCGCTCAGCGATAACCACCGCCTGGATGGCGTTGTCATAGGCTTCCTGGACGTTCTCGCCGTAGAGCTGCAGCCAGCCCGCGTCCCTGGCGCCCATTGCGTCAGAGTGATCGCAGTGGATGTTGATATTCCCCGACAGTGCCCGGTTTGCCACTGACAGCACCACAGTCGACCGCAGCGACGCGGCGATATAAAGCATCTCCCACATCAGCGCCAGACCCTGCGAGGCGGTGACATTCATGACGCGACCGCCGGCCAGGGAAGCGGCGATACAGGCCGACATGGCCGAATGTTCGCTCTCAACAGCCACGTAGTTGGTATCTACCTGACCGTCGGCGACAAAGCGCGCGAAAATCTGCACCGCCTCCGTCGAGGGTGTGATCGGATAAGCGGCCACAACGTCGGGGTTAATCTGGCGCATCGCCTCAGCGATGGCCTCATTGCCTTCCATTGGTCGGAGCTTGCCCATGATGAGGCCTCCTTACTCCCCAGCGCCCTCGGCTGCGCTGGCCTCTTCGGCCCGCAGATCGGTCTCCAGCTTCATCTCGATGGCGCCGGTCGGGCAGACTGCGGAGCAGATCCCACAGCCCTTGCAGTGATCGAGGTCAAAGCCGAGGGTCTTTACGGACTCATCGTTCACATACACCGACATGTCGGGGCAGTAGATCCAGCAGAACAGGCAGTCGATGCATTTGTCATCATGCCGCACGGGACGGTAAGTCCGCCAGCCGCCGGTCTCGTACAGCACTGCGTTGCCTGCCTGCGGTATCACACCGCCAGGGGCCAACTCGCGCCAGCCAGCGTCGGGTGGGTAAACCTCAGCCTTCTGGCACTTTTCACACTGATAGCTATCGTCGTTCACTCGGTCTGCACCTCCTCATAGGCACGGTCGACGGCCTGGTAGTTCGACTGCAGTACGGCTTCGGAAAGCTTGCCGCCGAGAGTGGCACGGACCGCGGCCTTGGCCCCTTCGAGGTCCACCAAGTCGGGCCGAAGGCGGGCAAGAGCGCCGAGCATCGGCGTGTTGGGGATGTTGCGGCCAATTGTCTCCAACGAGATCCTGGTGGCGTCGACAGTAGCCACCCGTACATTGGGACTGCCCATCCTGGACTTCACCTCGGCCGGCGAAGCCGACGAATTCACAATCACCCACCCGCCGTCCACCAGACCGCTGGTCACGTCCTCGGTCTCCAAGAGGGTGTCGTCCAGCACGATCACTACTTCCGGGGACCGCACCGCGCAGCGCAGCCGGATCGGGGCATCGGAAATGCGCACATACGAGCGCATGGGGGCGCCCCGTCGTTCGGCTCCATACTCAGGGAAAGCTTGCACCTGCTTCCCCTGCTCGGCAGCGGCAACGGCCAGGATATAGCCTGCTGTTTTGGCTCCCTGGCCGCCCCGCCCGTGCCATCTCACTTCCACGAGTTGCGCCATTTTGATCCTCCTTTGAAGAAACCTCTGTGTGCACGCTCACGAGGCACAGCTTCTCCCCCCGAGCGTTTTGGTTGCCGCTGCTGAAACTCGCTCTGGCCTGTCAGCGGACTCCATCTCACAGGCCTGAACCGGTGGAACTATGCTAAGATTCGGCACTCTTCACTCCATGGGCCTCCGCCCGCGAAGGGCGCGTGCCACAGTCACTTGGTCGGCATAGTCGAGATCCGCGCCGACCGGCAAACCAAGGGCGATTCGCGTGATTCTCAGCTCCCCCACACCAGCCAGCTCGCTCCGAATATACTCCGCCGTGGCGTCTCCTTCAACCGTGGGGCTCGTCGCCAGAATCATCTCGCGTGGCTTTAGCTCCTCGATGCGTGCCAGCAGCGCCGCGATCCGCAGGTTCTCAGGACCTACCCCCAGCACCGGGTTCAGTGCCCCTTCAAGCACATGGTACAGCCCGCGATACTCGCCCGATCGCTCCAGCGCCGCCACGTCGATGGGCTGCTCCACCACACAAACTACGTCCCGCTCGCGCGTGGAGTCCGCACATATCTCGCACAGTTCCCCCACGGCCCAGTTGAAACAGTCTCGACATCGCCCCACTCTGCGCTTGGCCTCGACCAGCGCCCGAGCCAGAGCTTCTACTTCCGCTTCGTCGGACTGCAGCAAGTGAAGGGCCAGGCGTTGAGCCGACTTTGGGCCAATGCCCGGCAGCCGCTCAATCTCCTCTATCAGTCTGCGAACCGGTTCGGGTAGTGAAGCCATATCTGTTGCCTGCTCTGGGCCGGCCGTGGACAATCGCCCCATCACGACAGGCCTGTTCACCTGTCCCCTTCGTCGAAGGGCGCCTCTGGGACCCTAGATGACATCGGGCACGTCGATACCCAGAGCACCCAGGGGAGTGTACTGGGCGATCTTCTCATGCTTCAGATCGCGTGCCTTCTCCAGGGCCTCGTTGGCCGCAGCGGTGACCAGCATCCCAATTCTCTCGCTGCAGCCCTCCGACACCAGCTCCTCGGCTACGCATACCTCGACGACAGATCCCAAACCGGTCACTCGCACAACCACTAGGCCGTCTCCCGCTCTCCCCTCCAGTATCGCCTCGCTCAGCTCGTTGAAGGCTTGTTCAAGCCCCCGCTGAAAATGGGTTAGTTGTTTCTGGATTAGGGCCTCAAAAGGATTCAGCATCACGGACCATCACTCCGGAGGCAGCTCCTCACTGTCCTCGAACAGCTGCAAAGTTAGCTCAACGGCGCGCTGGATCGCGTCATCGTCGGATTGGGAGGGCGACTTCGGGGCGGAAACAGTCTTTTCAGCGGCGGCGCTTGCTTCGGACTCTGGCTCCTCCACAATCCCTTTCTTGTCCTGTTTCTCGTCTTTCTCGTCTTGGGCCTCCGCCTGTGGCCCGGCGTCCTCAGCTTCTGCGGTCTGGATGGCGGTTGGCAGCGCCTCCTGTTTGGGCTTCGAAGCCTGACTGGCCGGGGCTGGCGTCGGCGTGGTGAGCACGTCGCCCAGCAGACACCGCACCTGCACAGGCCGTCCCAGAACCCTTGACAGCGCCTGCTCGACATCCGCCCTATACGGCCCTCCAAGGCGCTCACTGTGGAATTTCCACTTTGGGTCAAACTGAATCGTGACTATGTCGCCTTCGAGGGAAACAGGCTTAGCTTCCTGCAATAGCGCCCACACCGCCACGCGCCTCATGCGCTTGAGCTGCAGATGCACTTCCTCCCACCGCGCAGCCAGCTCGTCGGCGCTCACCGGCGACGGCCCCTGAGAGGCCGAAGAAGAAGCAGCCGGGGCCAGTGTAGATGGCGCGGCCTTGGGCGCCGACGCGGGCTCAGGCTCCGACTCGGCCTTGGAGGGCTTGTCACTGGCAGCCTCGACGGTCGCGGAGCGCCGCGGCTGAGCTGCGGCCGGTGTTTCCAGGCGACGCGGAGCCGGACCAGTCGGCGCCTGCCTTGGCTGGGTAACCATCGCTCGGGCCTTCTCTCGGGCAGACGGCTGCGCCCAGGTTTGGGCTATCTGCGCCAGCGAGAGTTCCAGCGAAACCTGCTGCTGCGTTGCGTCACGTAGACGGCGCTCAGCCTCGCCCAGGAGACGCAGAGTCTCGGCCAGACGTTCGGATCCGATGTCCCTCGCCGGATCCGCCAGCTCCTCCCACTCCTCGCTTGTCCCCACTCCCAGGCTCGCCCGCAGCATATCACGCACGGCCAGCATGATATCCTGCAGGAGCTGGGGCAGGTCCTTGCCGCTGGCCACCAACTCGTCCAGCCGCGAGAGGGTGGATGCTAGGTCATTCTCTGCCATAGCCTTCAGCAGATCTACCACGGCGTCGCGCGGCGTGACGCCCAACACTTCGCGCGCCAGATCGACAGTTATCCGGCCACCGGCATAAGCCACAGCCTGGTCGAAGATACTTTCGGCGTCCCGAAGTGCACCGCGAGCTGCTCGCGCGATCTCTTGGAGCGCCTCCGGATCCGCCTGCACGCCTTCGCTGCCGGCAATAGCCTGCAGCGCCGCCTCTATTCGTGCCTCGCCTATCAGGTGGAACTCAAAGAGCTGACAGCGTGAGATAATGGTCGGCGGAACTCTGTGCAACTCCGTAGTCGCCAGGACGAAGTACGCATGCCCAGGCGGCTCCTCAAGGGTCTTGAGCAGCGCGTTGAAGGCCTCAGGAGTCAGCATGTGAACCTCATCAAGAATGTAGACCTTCGCTCGCGCCTCTGCCGGCGAGTAGCGCACTTTCTCTCGCAGCTCCCGTATCTGCTCGATGCCGCGGTTGGACGCCGCGTCGATCTCGATCAGGTCGAGCGCACGGCCGTCGGTTATGGCGCGGCAGAGCGAGCACTCGCCACAAGGCTCAGGGGTCGGACCCTTGTCGCACAGCAAAGCCTTGGCAAGCACACGAGCCGTCGAGGTCTTTCCCGTCCCGCGCGGGCCAGCAAAGAGGTAGGCGTGTACCACCCGCCCCGACGCCACAGCATTCTGCAGCGTTCGACTAACGTGTTCCTGGCCGATAATGTCAGCGAAAGTCTGCGGCCGGTACCGCAGACTGAAGGGTACGTAGGGCATGGCGTGACCAACCCTTTAGGTTCGCGGGACACGAACGAGTCCCTGCGCAAAGACCCTCTCCCACGAGCCCGGCTGCGAAGAGAACGGCGGCATGGAAAATGGCTTTCGCCGGAGGGCCAGGACAGAAAGTGACCGTGCACCCGCCTTCGATGGGAGCCGCCCAGGCGTTACCCCAGCAGCCAGCTCCCGCCAGGTTCCCCCGCGGCACAGGTTGCACACCGGCTACCGTTGCTCCCTCTCGGGCCTGGCGGGGTTCACCAGGGCTCCCTTGCGCGGGACCCAGCCTTCAACACTACTTACTGGGGTCAGGCCCCAAACGGTCAGACCTCCGGCGGGAATTCAGCCCGGCTATGGCGGATTGCCGGTACAGGGTACCGCCAGCCCCCCGCTTAGCACGGTCACATTACTATTCTACCCTGTCCGGCCGCTGTCTGGCAAGAAGGCGAGCCAAACTCGCAGCGCATCCGTCTCCATCCCTGGAACGGCACAAGGCAGGTCGCCCTACCTTGCGACAGAAGCACCAGCCAAGTTGAATTGGCCCGAGAAAGGCCCACCGCGGCATTGCTGGGATGGGCTTGCGCTCCTATCCCTCAACTGTCCACTTTTCCTCGTCGAAGAACCAAGTGGCTGGATCGCTGATGAAGTCCTGCGTGCGTGAAAGCAGCTCAAGGTGATGCCGTTCCTGATCAACCAGAAACTCCAGGAATTGTACAATGTTGGCGTCGTCAGCCTTCGCCAGCATCGCCTGGTAGAACTCGATACTCTTGCACTCGAGTTCAGTGGCGTGGACGTAGGCTTCCTGCAGATGAGTCTCTTCGGTTACTGCCTCGTGAGCATGCCTGGCCGCTTCCTCGAAGACGTTGCGGGCGCGGTCGGTCTGAGTGATACTTTCGACGCCCACCGCGGCCATGGAGGGCCCTTCCGCACACCTCTCCTGGGCCCTGTAGTAGGCCTCAACGTAGGACCGGTGCTTGGCCTCCTCGTCGGCCAGTACTTCAAAGGTCCGCCGCGCCAGTGGGTTCCTGGTGCGTTGTGCCACGTCCAGATAATAGCTGCGGCCGTCGTCTTCCAGCTTGAGAGCTTCCTGCAAAAGCGACAAGAGAGTTTCACCCATGGGGCGATTCTCCTCTGTTGGGACTCTCAGCGCTCTCGCGAGTTGCTTCCAGGAGCAAGGCCAGCATCTCGAGATGAGTCTGCTCCATGCCTGCCAGAAAGCGAAGGAAGCGCACAAGTTGACCGTCCTGGGCAGCGTCTGCGTGCGAGCGGTAGAAATCGCGGCTTCTCATCTCAAGCTCCCGCGCCTCTTCGTAGACACGAAGGAAGGTGGCGTCCGGCCCAAGGGAGCCTGCCGTCTCACTTAAGATTTCCTCCAGGCGCTGGCGTGCGGGATGCTGCAGCGGCATCTCGGTGTCGGCTTGGGGCCAGGACTCATGGCGCTCCATCGCTTCATAGTACCGCTGTATCAGCTTCTCATGAACGCCTTCGTCATTGGCCAAGGCCACCAGCACCGCCCGGACCACTGTATCCCGGACTCGTCGTCCTGCGTCGAGGTATATCAGTCGCCCTTCTCGCTCGAACTCGAGGGCTGCGGTAAGCAGTTCCGACACTGAAACCATACAGGTAATCCCCCAGGCACTCCCGCCCGCCCCACGGAAGTGTTTCTGTCGCTGTGCTGTTTAGTGAACGATTGGACGGGTTGAATCACAGATACGGCAGATTGCGGCGGGCCAGAATCTTGTACACCAAACTGTGGATCTTGACGGCCGGCCCACTGTCGCGCTGGTCGAAGCCCTTGGCGGCCAGCGAGCGGATCTCGGGCGCAAAGAGACCGGTTTCGCTATGGCGCTCAATGATGTCGATATTGCCCTTGTACAGCTCGACCACGTAGCGCCCATTCACCGCCCATTGCGAGCTGGCAAGGAAGGCGTCACAGTCCACCTTGACCGGATGCCACCAGCCACCGTGGTAGACCATGTAGGCCCACAGTCGCTCCACTTCTGGCTTGAACTGCACTTGCTCCTTCGTCAGGCAAAGCTGCTCTAGGTCCCGATGTAGCGTCAGGATAATCGTGGCTGCAGGAGCCTCATATACCTCGCGGCTCTTCAGGCCGGTCATTCCGTCCTCGAACATGTCAATCTTGCCGATGCCGTTTTCACCACCCACGACGTTGAGGTAGTGGATGATGTCGGCCAAGCCCGTGTGGCCATCCACGCTCGCCGGCAGTCCCTCTCGGAACTCGATCTCCACTCGACGGGGCTCGTCGGGCGCGTTCTGTGGAAACTTGTACCAGAGATACACTTCTTGCGGGATGCGCATGGTCAGGTTGTCTACTTCACCTGAACCGATCGACCGGCACCACATGGTCCGATCGTCGCCGATGCCTGGGTTATACGGAATTCCGTAG